>JAMOBJ010000009.1 GCA_039908095.1 Nitrospirae bacterium YQR-1 | reverse complement strand
TTCCCGCCTACGAGCGACAATCCAGTCTTTTCTCTGCATCATTAGATGATAAAAAAACTCTGCCGGAGTTAACTACAAAGGCAATAAAAATAATTTTGGAGAAGTTACTGAAAAATCATGTATTCTCTGCAGGCAGTTCTAAGGTAAAAGCAGCGCCGGTGTCTGTGTTTTGTACATAAATTTTGCCACCCATGTTGACTTCTATTATGATTTTTGACATATATAAACCTATTCCGGTTCCCTCATCCCCTTTGGTAGTAAAGTAGGGTTCAAATATTTTGTTAAGTAAATTCTCCGGAATACCACCGCCGTTGTCTTTAATAATAATCTTGATACAGTTTGGCTCCCTTACTGTTATTAGCTCAATCAATCCGTGCTCACTATCTTTTAATACCCCTTTTATTCTTGCAGATACTATTGCATCTTTTGCGTTTACTATTATGTTTAAGAGTACCTGTTTTATTTCATTTGGATACACAACTACATTTAAAACTTCATAAGCACAGGTGTTTATAATCGCACAATTCTCTAATGACATTTCATGGAAAAAACACCTACATTCATGATTAAAACGAATTCTTAAGCTTTTCAGCTCTGATAATACTATCACCAATACTGAGTTAATTATTAAGTTTACATCAAGTTTTACTTTAACTTTTGTCGGTTTAAAAAAGTCCCTGAAATCGTTGACGGTATCCGACATAAATTTAATGTGATTCATAGCGGTTTCTATTGTTTCATCAATGTATCTGCTGTTAAGCTGATTGAATATATAGGCTTCCTTTATGTCCTGTACAAGCAGGCTTAAAGAGTTAAGCGGTTGTTTCCACTGGTGGGCAATAGAATTTATCATTTCACCCATTGTGGCCATTTTTGATTTTTGAATTAACAGGTCCTCTTGTATCTGACGCTTTTTTACCTCTTCAATCACTTTTTGTTCTAAATTTTTGTTTAAGTCTTTTATTTTTGCCATTAGCTTTTTACGTTGTGTAATATCCCTTAAAGAGGCCAAAAATGCAATCTCATTTTCCCATTCAGTCTCCACAATTTTCATTTCTATAGAAATGGTTTTACCATTTTTATGTAAAATCTCTATTTCAGTCTTCTCAGACGATACAACCGGAAAACCAAAATACTCTCCGATGAGTTGGACGGACTTTTTACCAAATAATTTCTCTGCAGCAGGGTTTACAAAACGCACACGTCCTTCCAGGTCAACTACTAAAATGCCATCGGCATTTTGTTCGATTATTTGAGCAAAACGCACATCATTTGCTTGTTTTAACTTTAAAGTCATATTGTTATGTTCTATGGCATAGCATATAGAGCGTGCCAGCACTCTGCTTTTAATCTCAGATTTAACAATATAATTCTGGGCTCCGTCCTGTACCGCTCTTAGAGCCAATTCCTCATCTTCCAGTCCGGTTAAAATTAAAATCGGAATATTCTCTACGATCGGGCGTATGCTTAGGAAAGTATCGTAGCCCTTAGAGTTTTCAAGATTAAGGTCTGTTAATATTACATCTATACAACTGCCCAAAGAGATATATTCTTTTGCTTTTGCAAGACTCTCTGCGGTGTATATATCAAACCTTAAATAAGAAACCTCCGACAATATTTCCCTTATATAATCAATATCGCCTAAGTCATCTTCAATAAGCAAAAGTTTTATTTTTCCTGGATTATTTGTCATTTGCTTTTCTGATAAACCAAACCCTTTTACTTATAGTATTTTATCTGAGAAATAATATAAAAGAAAGTAAAAATTTATATGCAAAACACTATAAGAAGGTTAAGAAGTTTTTACTTGACAAGTAAAAATTACTCTATTAACAATTTCTCAGAAACTTTTAGAGTTTTTAAAACTCTCTGCCCGTTTTGTGTCAGGTTATAAAGCTTGTCTCTGTCCTGAGCAATGATATTTGATTCTTTAAGGATTTTCAGGTGAAAGGCTATTTTTGCATTATCCTCAACGGAGAGTTCTTTAAGAATTTCAGAAAAACGTGCTTTTTTATTTATATCTAAAAATTTAATAATTTGTCTTCTTAGCGGATTTGAAAGTGTACCCATTACATTGTCAAGGTCGGGCTTGGCAGAAAGATTCTCTTCAAACCTTGCCTCCTCCAATACCCTCCGGATAATAACCAGCAATTCCTCAACGTCAAACGGCTTTGAGATAAACTCGTCGGCTCCCTTTTTTATTGCCTCCACTGCACTGTCTATAGTTGCAAAGGCTGTAATTACAATAATTTTTACTTTAGGGCTTAGTTTCTTAAATTCTGATATGGCATCCATCCCTTTAATTCCAGGCATTATTAGATCCAGAATTATTACGTCTGTGGCCTCCACAGCGTTATTGTTTAAAGTGTCCGATGCAGAAATCGAACCTTCTGCTTTAAACCCGGCATCCACCAGCACTTCCACAAGATTCTCACGTAAATCTGTATCGTCATCAACCACCAATATATTACTCATTGGAGCCTGCCTTTGGAAACTTAATTGTCACAGTACTTCCAACACCTTTAGAGCTTGTTATTTCTATACTTCCATTGTGCTCAGTAACAATACCATAACATATGTAAAGTCCCATTCCTATAGACGTCCCATTTTCTTTAGTCGTATAAAACGGATCAAAAATATTTTTTATATGGTCATCCTGGATTCCGCAACCGGTATCAGCCACTATGGTTTCTACAAACTCCTCAGATTGTTTTGTTGTAATAGTAAGCTGCCCTCCAAAAGGCATAGCCTCGGCTGCATTGTTGAAAATATTGATAAACACCTGTTCAAGCCGCATATAATCACATTTTATGTCCGAAACAACTGACAGCTTTTTAGATATTTCTATTATTTTAAGTTTTGAAGAAACCAGAGTAAGTGAGCTTTCGATTACCTCGTTAATGTCTATGATAATCATATTGGGGGAACTGTGCCTGGAAAAACTTAATAATTCCCTTGTTATCATTGTGGCTCTATCTATGTTTTTTTTGATTAAATCTATTTTTTTTATTAGATAGTTGTCAACATTGGAATTTTGAAGCCTGTTTTTCAGAGTGTGGGTAATTAATAGGATATTGCTAAGCGGGTTATTTATTTCATGTGCCATACCTGCTGCAAGCCTGCCGATAGAAACCATCTTTTCAGACTGGTATAATAACTGCTCAGTCTTTTTTCGTTCTGTCACATCACGAAGTGAGGCCAGATAAACCATCTCGCCCTCCCACGGAAGTTCCACAACTCTCATCTCCGCTATTTTCATGGCACCGGCTCTGTTTACTATATCTATTTCTATGGTTTCACCGTCAACCATAGGAAAACCAAATAATTCACCAATCAGTTCATTGCAGGGGCGTCCAAACATATTCTCCAGTGCCGGATTTACAAAAAGTATGAACCCGCTCTTATCTACGATCACTATTGCATCTGCATTCCTCTCTATTATTTTAAAAAATCTGTTCTCTCCGGACTGTTCGATCTCCACAAGCAGCCGGTTACGTTCAATAGAATAACAAAGAGTGCGGGCTAATACCTTTTCATTGATTTTCCATTTGAAAATATAATCCTGAGCACCCTGCTTTACAGCTCTTATCGCCAGGTTTTCGTCATCTAAAGTCGAAAGTATTATTATTGGTTTTTTTTTAGCTGTTAAACGCAACTTTTCAAATGTTTCTATTCCAGTGCTATCCGGTAGAAACAAATCCAGTAAAATAACATCAAAAGATGACTCATGTAGCTGGTCTCTTGCTGTTCTCAGGCTTTTTGCATAACTGAGTTCAAAGGTGCAGATATTAAACTCAGAGAGTGATTCTTTTAAATAATCAATATCCTGGTCGTCATCCTCTACGAGCAAAACTTTTATAACTTTTTCATGAGACATTTGCATTTTCAGGAAATCAAATATCCTTAAATAATTCAGCCGTGCGGTGTACCTCGGAAGATGCAATCTGTATGGGATTGCCGGTTAGAATCCCCACAACGTTTCTAAATGGGTTGCCTATGTGCATTCCATCGCTGTCTATCTGAAATTCACGAATTTCTTTGTCGTGAGTGGAGCCTCGCATTTTTAAAACTGTAATCCCACGTCTGGTCTCTCCGTAGAGTTCAACATAACGCAAAAGTATTATCGTATCTGTAATTGTAGAAATATGGGTTTCAGTAATAGAGGTGCCGCCTAAAAGAGTAGGCGTTGTGGATGTAAAAAATCCGGCCACTTCCTGATGCTTTATAAATGATGTTACGCTGATTACAAACTCTCTGAAACTTCTTATAGTTGATACCCTCTCAAGCGCCGATAAGCTGTCCACTGCTATGCGGTTAGGTTTATAGCTATCAATAATTTTTTTCATTTTTATCAGATGATCTTCCAGTGATGAGGTCTCCGGGTACTCGCAAACTACCTTTAGCCTTCCATCCTTTTCCATTTGCTCATAGTCCACTCCCCAACCTATGGCGTTTCTAAAGAGCTGCTCTCGGCTCTCTTCAAAGGCAAAAATGAGGCATTTTTCGTTATTTTTAGCGCCACCTGCCATAAAATGCGTTACCATCAGCGTTTTACCGGTTCCGGTTGCTCCTGAAACTAAAATTATAGAATCTCTATAGAAACCGCCGGAACACATTTTGTCAAGTTCAGAGCTGCCCGAGGTGATTCTCACGTCGGATGATTTCTGTTTAAGCTCTATTGCCGAAAGTGGTATGATAATTATACCCTCGCCAGGGATAATCGTAAAAGGATATTCCCCTTTCTGGTGGTCAGTCCCCCTGAACTTCAGTATCTCTATAGTGCGGCGTCTCTTTTCGCCTTCCAGTGAGTTTCTCAGCACTACCACATTGTCAGCGACAAACTCCTCCACGCCAAACCGTGCAATTATTCCATGCTCCTCGGTGCGCTCCGCCGTTATAATGCTAGTAACATTCATCTTTTTAAGAGCATAGGTTATACGGAAAATCTCTCTGCGCACTGTAGCCCTGTCTGAAAACTGACTGAAAAATGCACCTAATGAATCCAGAGAAACTCTGGTTGCGCCTACTTTCTGAATCGCATGTTCTATGCGGGCTAAAAGCCCTCCCATGTCATAGACGCCGGCCTCTACGACCTCGGTCTCAGGCTGTGGCGAGGCATCAACAAATGTCCATTTCCCCTCCGCCTCATATTGTCTTATATCCCAGCCGAAACTCTTCATATTTCTTCTTATTTCCTCGGGGGATTCCTCAAAGGTGACAAAAACCCCTTTTTCTCCATGCTGTTTTATTCCTTCCACCAAAAACTGTGTAACAAAAACCGTTTTAGCACTTCCTGCCGTACCAGATAGAAGCGTTGAGCGATTTTTAGGAAATCCGCCGTTTGATATCCAATCAAAACCTGGAATGTGTGACTCTGTTTTTATTACCACTGTATCTATAGTTTTCAATTCCATTTCTTTCCCTCTCCTACTGCTTGTGCTTCACATATGGTTGTAAATCAAGCCCTAAAAGGACTTTTTCAGTATCAGACAAATCCCCGATAATTCTTCTTAGAGGAGGGGGAAGTTCTTTTATTAAAGTCGGAGTAGCAAGGATTTTTTCATCTTCTGCTAATTGCGGCCTTTCCAATACGTCTATTATAACCATCTCATATTGGTTTTGAAGCTCAACCTCACACAGGTTTTTTAAATTGGTAATAGCCCGTTCTGACTTAGGGGTCTTACCCGTTATATAAAGCTTCAATATATAGTTGCCCATACACAGTCCTCCATTTATATTTTTCCATAACTATTATTATAATATATTTTCATAAATCCAGATTTTTTCTGAATAATATAAAATAATTACGGTAATATGAAGCTAAATTTCCCATCAACTCTAAAAGAATAAAACGGCTCTCTTCCATACATAACTGAGCTTTAGCCATATTCATCCCGTTTAATTTCAACTTTAGCGCCTCGGAATGAATTTCAACTACATCCCTGGGCCCGGACTTCATGAAACCAAGCTGTTCGGCCATAGCAAGCAATGGCTCCGCAATGCCGGCCTCGGTCTTGTATATTCTTTGTTGCAAAGCAGATTCTGTGATGTCACAATATTTGTTTACAAAATCATCGAATATTTGTCTGTTTCCGTCTCGTAATGACGACTTCCCAAGCATTTGAGAAGTAATAGAGGCTTTAGGAGAGCCTGAGAGGCGATCCAGAGAAATCATCTCCTGTCGATGGCTGGCTTCATGGCGCATTTTAGCCAGTTCTAACTGCAATCTGTTTCTCTCTATGGCATACAACAAAGACCTTAAAAGCAAATGGCCGTTAAATGTACCCTTCACCAGGTAGTCTTGCGCACCCATAGAGACTGCCTGGGTTGCAAACTTGTCATCGTCCATTCCTGAAAGGACAACTATCGGGACTTCTGGTATTAAAGCGTAAATGGCGGTAAACGTATCCAGTCCCTTGCTGTCGGGCAGCATCAAATCTAAAATCACAACATCAATATTACCTTGTGGCAGCCTGCCGAAAGCCGAGGACAAACTTTGCGTTTTTTCTATCTTCAGCTTCACATTTGCTTCATCCTTGAGAAGCTCTTCTATCAGGGCTATTTCGCCGGAGTCATCCTCAATAATCAATAGTTTTATAACTTTTTGGCTATTCATTCGACTTTGCTACACCAGTTTAATATCCATTTTTTTATCCTTTATAAAAACTTGAAACTTACAATCATTTTGGCGGGAGCTTTACAATTGTAAACCAAAACTCCTCTATTGTATTTACTACTTTTATGAACTCCTCAAATCCTACCGGTTTGGTTACGTAAGAATTTGCTCCAAGGTTATAGGATTTTACAATATCCTGTTCTGCATCGGATGTGGTAATTACTATAACGGGTATGTGCTTTAGGCTGTCGTCCGTCTTGATTTCTTTAAGGACTTCCCTGCCATCTTTTTTAGGCAGGTTCAGGTCTAAAAGGATCAAATCCGGCGTGGCAATTTTGCAATATTTTCCTTCTTTTCTCAGATAAGACATAGCTTGCTCGCCATCCCCTACAACGCCTAGATTTACGAGGACTTTAGAACCTTGCAGTCCCTCTACCATAAGGTCTATATCGCCAGGGTCGTCTTCTATCAGGAGTACCTCTATCTGTTTTGAATTCATTATAACTTTAAACCTCGCTAAGCTAAGTTTATCATATAAGCTGAAAAAATATCAATAACTAAAACTTATAAAAATTTTTAAGTTTAAAACAAGACTCCGTTTCAGGCACGCGCCTGCATTAATGTATCTATGGAAATGTTTCAATAATTATAGCGATTGAATAATAGTCTAATGTTGACAAGCAATAAGAAAAGTTAATATGATTAGGAACTAATGGAGGATAATTTTCAAAAACGGCAGTTCTATAAAGATGAATAGATACAGTGACATAAACACTAAACAAAATATTCTCATAGTAGATGACCATCCGGCAAATTTGGTCGCTCTGGAGTCATTGCTTGAGGAGCTGGACCTTAATATTTTCAAAGCCGACTCAGGGAAAAACGCTTTGTCAGTGCTACTTGAGCACGACGTTGCGATAGTTCTCTTAGATGTAATGATGCCTGAAATGGACGGTTATGAAGTAGCAGGGCTAATGAAGGGCAACAAGCAAACCCGAAATATTCCTATTATTTTCATAACAGCATCACAGGAGGATAAAAAACATACATTTAAAGGTTACAAAATTGGAGCAGTTGATTTTTTATATAAGCCGGTGGAACCTGAAATCCTGATAAGTAAGGTAAACGTTTTTATAGAGTTAAACAAACAAAAACAAAAACTTCAATACATGGCATCTATGTTGAGCCAATCTGAGGAAAAATATAAAAAGATAATCGAAACCACAGACGACGCAATTTTTATAGCTGACGCCGCAACCGGATTAATCACAGAGACCAATATGATGGCTGAAAAAATGCTCGGGATTCCACGGGAACAAATTATCGGGATACATCAGAAGTTGCTCCATCCTCTGAGAGAGGCGGAGAGATACGAAAAGCTTTTTAAAGAGAGCATCTTAAAAGGAAAATCCACTAATGAGTACCTTGTAGTTGTTAATAAAGACGGCAAGGAAATTCCCGTGGATATCAGAGCAAATGTAATAAAACTTGGAGATAATCTGCTGATAGCCGGCTTTTTCAGAGATGTAACACAAAGAAAGCTTGCGGAAGAAGCACTTAAAGAAAAAACAGTTTATCTGGATAATATACTGCGCTATTCATTGAATATGGCAATAGTTGCGACAGATATTGATTTTATTATTAAATATTTTAATCCAATGGCCGAAAAACTCTTTGAACTCAAATCTGATGATGTTACAGGTAAAAGCTTACAGGATGTTGTAGATATGCTGAAACTTGATGTTTTAAACCTCAAAGATGGATTGGGAAAAATTATTAAAGGGCAGGGATATAGTTTTGAGTACTGTATCATAAAGACTGAAGCTAAAAAAATAATTGAAGGTAATATGTTTGGAATCAGGGACAGCAATGGAGTTTTAACGGGATGTATATGTATGTTTAATGATGTAACTGAAAAAAAGAAAACCGAGGACGAATTAAAAGCCTACCGTGACCATCTTATGGAAATGGTACAGATGCGAACTTCAGAGCTGAAAGAGCTAAACTCCCAACTGGAGGTCGAGGTAGGATTTCGCAGAAAAATGGAGAAGATGTTAAAATTACAGACTATAGAGCTTACTCGTTCAAATGAAGAATTGGAGCATTTTGCATACTTGGCATCCCATGATCTTCAGGAGCCTCTCAGAAAAGTTACTAGTTTTACCGAGCTTTTACAAAAACGTTATCAGGGAGTGTTGGACGAAAAAGCAGACAAATTTATCGGCTATATTGTTGACGGCACGCAGAGGATGCAGAAGTTAATCAACGACCTTCTGGCTTACTCACGTGTAGGTACAAATCAGAAAGTAATTGAACCGGTGGATTTATCAAAAACTCTTAACATAGTGCTATCCAATCTCCAAAGAACTATAGATGAAACTCAGAGTCTGATAACATATGACATATTACCGGTTGTCATGGCGGATGAAACACACATGGTACAGTTATTTCAAAATCTTATAGGAAATGCGATAAAATTCAGGGGTAATGAGCAGCCGATGATACACATATCGGTAAAAACAATAACAGATGAGTCAATAAGAGGTTTTGCCACCGGACAGTGTAATGGGTGGCACTTTTCAGTCACAGACAATGGGATTGGGATTAAGGTCATAGATTACGACAAGATATTTATGATGTTTCACAGGCTACATGGCCGCGGAGAGTATGCAGGGACAGGCATTGGTCTGGCGATATGCAAAAAGATTGTGGAAAGACACGGTGGACGTATATGGGTTGAGTCGGAATACGGCAAAGGGACAAGTTTCCACTTTACTCTTTTCAGCAACGATTCAGTAATTTAAAAAAAGAAAAGACGGTGGTCTCTTTAATGCATAGAAATCAGGCTTTAAGTAAATCACTACTGTGCTGGATGTTGCTATTTACCGGTTTATACGTTTGCAGTCTTTATAATTATCTTCTCTTTCACAGCATGGCTGAGCTATTTAGTATTGTCGTAGCTTTCAGTATCTTTATCTTTACATGGCACTCAAAACATATGTTTAAGAATGGTTTTTTTCTATTTATCGGAATAACTTATTTTTTTACCGGTTTTGTTGACTTATTTCACACATTGACTTATAAAGGTATTAATGTTTTCCCTGAACACAGTACAAATCTTCCAACTCAGCTTTGGATATCCGCCAGGTATATTCAAAGTATATCCCTTTTTTCAGCGATTTTCTTCATTGACAGAAAACTCAATGAGAACTACCTGTTTATATTGTTAAGTACAATTACCTCATTAATTTTACTATCCATTTTTGAATGGCAGGTATTTCCTGTTTGCTATCTGGAACAGTCCGGATTAACAATTTTTAAGAAAGTAAGTGAATATTTCATTTCGTTGTTATTGTTAATTACAGCTCTGATGTTAAGGGCAAGACGGAGCTCTTTCATCCACGGAGTATATAGGTTGATATGTGTATCAATAGTGTTGACGATATGTTCGGAATTAATATTTACGATTTATTTATCAGTATTCGATATATTTAATTTTACAGGCCATTTTTTAAAAATATTAGCTTCATATTTAATCCTGAAAGCAATAATAGAGATGGGGTTGGTTAACCCGTATAATCTGTTGTTTGATAATCTGCTTGAGAGCCAAGATGAATTAAAAAAGCTCTATAAAGCTGTAGAGCAATCTGCAGACATGATAGTTATAACCAACACAGAAGGAATAATAGAATATATTAATCCTGCATTTGAGGTAATTACAGGTTTTACAAAATCCGAGGTTCTTGGAAAAAAACCAGCTCTATTGAAGTCCGGCAAATATGACCAAAAGTTTTATGAAACCTTATGGTCAACTATTTTAAACAAAGAGGTTTTCCAATATACATTTATTAACAAAAGGAAGGACGGTTCGCTGTTTTATGAAGATAAGACTATAACGCCTATAACAAACGAGCATGGTTCTTTAACAAGCTTCATTTCAATAGGCAGAGATATAACAGCACGTAAGAGAGCTGAACATGAACTTATAGAACGTTCAGAGGAGCTGGTTCGTTCCAATCAGGAACTTGAACAATATGCCTACGTAGCCTCACATGACCTTTTGGAACCACTGAGGATGACTACAAACTATGCACAAATGCTGTCCAAAAAATATGCAGATTCATTGGATGATAACGCTCAAAAATATATAAACTATATATTGAATGGTGTCCATAGAATGCGCACACTCATTACCGATCTTTTGTCATTTTCACGGATAACAACTCAGGGTAAAAAATTTATATCAGTCAGTATGAACAAAGTGTTAAAAACAGTTATTTCCAACCTGGAACCTGTAATAGAGGAAAGTAATGCCAAAATCTATAATGATATGCTTCCAACAATAGTTGGCGACAGGACCCAGATGATACAATTGCTGCAAAACCTTATTGGAAATTCCATCAAATTCAGAGGCCGGAGTGACCCTGAGATACATATCCGGGCAAAGCAGCATCAATGCAGCAAAACAGATAAAACCACGATTGATAATATGTTTAATCAAACACAACGTACAGCCTGGCTATTTTGTGTAAGCGACAACGGCATAGGAATAGAGCCCCAGCACATTGAGCGTATATTTAATATGTTTGAACGACTTCACAGCAGGGATAAGTATGACGGCACAGGAATAGGGCTGCCTATATGTAAAAAAATAGTGGAGCGCCACGGAGGAAACATTTGGGCGGAGTCTGAGTGTGGAAAGGGTACTTCATTTTACTTCATTCTTTTTTCATAAGATGTTAAGTCTCAGATACCATACTTAAAGCTACTGGTAACTTAATAGTAAAACAGGTACCCTCGTTTATGGTTGATTCACATGTTATTGAACCGTTGTGAGATTCTATTATTCCATATGTAATGGAAAGGCCAAGCCCTGTGCCTTTACCAACTGGTTTAGTCGTGTAAAACGGTTCAAATATTTTATCAATTGCTTTCTCCCAAATACCGGTACCATTGTCAATAAATTTTATAGCAACTTGATTGGAATCAGAACATGTAGCAATCTCCACAATTATTTTAGCATTATGATTGCGGTTCTCTAAGGCGTCAATTGCATTTATGAATAAATTAATAAAAACCTGTTCAATTTGATTAGGATTTAGTAATACAAGAGGCAAATTCGGTTCTATAACTTTTTCAAAAACAATATTTTTAAGAGCCAATCTTTTATTTATAAGCAGCAGTGAATAGTCTAATATTTTTGTTATGTCAGAGGCGTTTTTTTGCATAACAACATCTCTTCTTCCAAATGTTCGCAGATGATTTATTATATCTGTAATACGTTTTATCTGATTATATGCAATATGCGCCTCATCAGCCAGTGATTTAAAATCAAGAGTATTGCGTTTAAAGTCTTCTACTATTCCCTGAACAAAGGTGCTTATATAAGTAAGGGGTTGGTTTATTTCGTGAGCCATACCTGTAGCCACCTCCCCCAGTGTTGCCATCTTAGATGCAGACAATATCTTTATCTGCATCTTCTGTTTTTCTATCTCGACTTTCTTTTTATCAGTTACATCGTTAAGCATTATAAGATATACGAGTTGCCCTTCCCATTCTATAACAGTTAAACGCATAACAGCTAAAACAATAGTACCATCTTTTCTGAGTATTTCGATATCAGCTTCCTTACCGGTAACCAGAGGGAATCCGAAGGGCTGATCTTTAATTTCCTCTGAATGGCGGTCAAATAACAATTCTGCAGCAGGATTTATAAGCTGTACAATACCGTCCATATCTACAATTAATATACCATCCATGCTTTTTTTAAAGATTGAAAAGTATTGTCGTTCAACAGTAATTTGCATTTTGGTTAAATACGATTGCCTTAATATCGAACTCTCAACCACGTGGATAAGAAAGCTATCATCAAAGTGTTCCTTGATAAGATAATCCTGAGCTCCATGAAACATAGCTTCTTTTATAAGCTTTGAGTTTTCGTAATCAAGCAGCAATATAGCCGGAATGTCAGGATATTTTAAACGCAACTTTAAAAATGTATCTATCCCTGAGCTGTCAAAAAGAAAGAGATCCAAAATCACTACATCTATTGCACCACTGCTCAGATGTTTAAATGCACCTGAGAGAGTATCTGTAGTTTCTATATTAAAAATTTCAGGTAATTTACTACTTATTTGCCTGATTATGTTTAAATCGCTTTGGACTATTAAAACTGTTCCGGTTATTAGTGTCATATTTCAGTTAGTCATACCAAGGTTGCAGTCAAAAGAGTAACGAGGCGGCAAGGAGAAAGCGACACCTCCCCTTACAGGGGATTCCCCTTTTTAGGGGAGAGTACGTCAAGGAGCTTTCGACGATGCCAACAAAGTTAATCGAATGAATGCAACTTGGTATCAGATAAACGGTATCAGCGTGTTGCATGTATATTAGCTGAAACAACCTCCAAACTAATCTTGTTAAACTGCTGAGTTAATTTTATTTGAGACTAAAATTGAAAAACAAGTAAAATTGTGTTAACCTGAGGGCAGTAAAAATCAGATGGAGTTAACTTAAAAATATGAGGTTTCTTCTTTATGTTAGTGCGGCATCAATTGATTTTTCAATGCGAATATGTTTTAGTTCAGGTGGAAATAGATAAATCCCTAAATGAATTAGTATAGTACAGAGAAGGAGGGAGTGCCTGTAAGTGATTGATAAATAAAGGAACATAAAGTGCGCCACGAAGGACTCGAACCTTCAACCAACGGATTAAGAGTCCGCTGCTCTACCATTGAGCTAGTGGCGCAACAGTTGATTCTACTATGCTTTCTCTCTTTATGTCAATACACATCTATAAAAAACACGTCTATCTCAAAAAAAATTTAAAGTACTGCTGAACTAGTTCTTATCAGTTCCTTTAGTGTGTTTTTCAAACATGCCTTGTAACATGTCGTTAGCACAGAACTTTCCGCACATTGTGCAACTGTGTTCATTAGTACCGTTTCTTTTCGTTCTTATTTCGGCAGCCCTTTCCGGGTCAATTGCCAAAGAAAACTGACTCTGCCAATCCATATCTCTTCTTGCCTTGCTGATTTTTTTATCTCCGGCCGTATCAGATAGTTTTACTATATCGCCAATGTGGGCAGCTATTTTTGCTGCTATTACACCCTCTCTTACATCCTCAGGGAAGGGCAATCCAAGGTGCTCAGCCGGAGTTACATAGCACAGGAAATCCACTCCGTATGATGACGACAGGGCGGCACCCACTGCTGAGGTTATGTGGTCATAGCCGGGCGCTATATCGGTTGTAATAGGCCCCAGCATATAAAACGGCGCCTCTGCGCTCATCTTCTTTGCCAATATAATGTTTGCCTCTATCTCATTAATTGGAATATGCCCTGGGCCCTCCACCATTGTCTGACAGCCCATTGCCCTGCCGGTTTCTGCAAACTCACAGTTTATGATTAACTCCTGTATCTGAACCCTGTCCGTTGCATCGGCAATTGCCCCTGCACGGAATCCGTTACCAAGGCTGAGAACTACATCATATTTTTTGAGGATACTGACAACCCTGTCAAAGTTTTCGAACAATGGGTTTTCCTTGTTATTGTACTGCATCCAGGCTACCATGCACGCTCCCCCTTTTGAAACAAGCCCTCCGTACCTGTAATGCTGTTTTTTCAAAACCTCAAGAGTAAGCCTGTTTATGCCGCAATGGATTGCCATAAAGGATACTCCCTCCTGACATTGTCTCTCTATTACTTCCCAAAGCAGCTCCTCAGGCATCTCTGTAACAGAGCCGTACTTTTGTGCCGCTATGGCAAATGCCTCATAAAGAGGGACTGTGCCTAAGGGCAGTTTTACAGCATCCATTACGGCTCTCCTGATTTGTGTTATATTGCCTCCTACACTTAAATCCATTATCGTATCGGCGCCGTATTTTTCTGCTATCATAGCTTTTTCTATTTCCATATCAGGATTAATAATGTCGGTTGATGTGCCTATTGAGGCATTAACCTTAGTTGTCAATCCTTTGCCGATACCGGTAACTTTTACTTTTCTGTCTATACTATACGGAATAACAACTTTACCTGATGCCACCCGGCGCATTACAGTGGCTGCCTCAAGTCTCTCATTTGCCGCAACCGCCCTGACCTCCTCCGTTAACTCACCTGCAAGTGCCTTTTCAATTTGTGTCATTCACTGCCTCCTGTGTTTTCATTTGATAATAATTGTTATAGTTTTTTCGTAAAATAAAAAAAGGGCTCCGAGGGACGCTAACGTCCATCGGAACCCTTTACCATCGAATTCCTTATAGTCAACCCTAAAATCTCAGCAGGTCTTCTGGCTTATGGCTATACCCTGCCGGCTGCCGCCTTCCCACTATGTTTAAACATAGCAGTGGCGATAAACTGCAACCCTCGTCACCATTTACAGCAGTGGGACTGCCACGGACTTACACCGTGTTCCGGAATGCTGAAACCTAAAAAGTTGTTATGGTTATAATAACATATTAGTCAAATGAATTACAACTACAAAAATGTCTGCGAAAACCTCTCTACATCTCAATTCTGGTGATAACTCCGCGGAGCTTATGTGAGGGCAGTGCATAGAACTGGACAAAGGCCGGTGTCAGTCTCTTTATTACAGAAAAAATTTGCCATATAAAATTCCTTGTCACTATATCTTCAACACCGTAGAAAATTGTTTTTTCTTTAATTCCATTTTTATTCAATATTGCTTCGACATCAATGACTTCCATATAACCGATTTCAATCATAAAGGCTCTGAGCCCGGGGGCAACCTCCTCCCCATGCCACCCTGCAACGCCAAAGGGCTCATCCTTTACACGCATAGACACTATGATGTTATCCTCATATATTATGTTGGCTGTAAACATCGTGCTCGCCACATAGGGAGGAATTACCTGAATATCCCTTGCAAAAAATAAAACCGTTCCCTGTATCTTATTCAGGTTTTTATAATGTTCAATATATTGAGGTAAAAAGTCAGCAAGCGGAATCGGCTTTAAGCTCTTGTATAACATCTTTTGCCCTGACGTGTATATAAGAATTATAAGGAAAGGAATTGAGGCAATGATTATTGACCAGTATCCACCGTGAGGGATTTTAAACATATTGGAAAGGAAAAATATGAGATCAACAAGGAAAACAATAAAAGAAAGAGATGATCTTATATACTGCTTTCTTAAAAAGAAAATCCATGTCATAAAAAATCCGGTAAGTGACATTGTACCTGTAACGGCAAGGCCATATGCGGCGGCAAGATTGCTCGATTCCTTAAATCTGTTCATAACAATCAAAACCGATATTAGCAAAAACCAGTTAACAAATCCAATATATATCTGAGAGCGCAGTTTTTCAGAAGTATAGTCCACTTTAAACATCGGCATAACTCTTGTGGTTATACCCTGATAAACAATTGAAAACATGCCGCTTATCATAGCCTGCGAGGCTATTACAGTTGCCATAATGCTAAGAACTAAAAAAGGCACATATAGAAACTGCACTTGATTGAAAACCATCTCAAAGAGTACATTTTTAACCGCAGGGTTTTTTATAACATATGCACCCTGGCCAAAGTAATTAAGGACAAGCGCTATAAGAACAAAGTACCAGGCCCGTACGATTGGCCGTCTCCCAAGATGCCCCATATCAGCATAGAGTGCCTCACCTCCGGTAGCACACAGCGTTACCTCAGATAAAATAAAGAAGCCGCTAACCCCCTTACTCAAAAGAAACTTTACCCCGTAATAGGGATTTACCGCCTTTAACACCTCAGGGGCTTTTATTAATGAAACCACCCCTGAAACAGAAAGGCACACAAACCATATAACCATAAGAGGGCCAAATGCGCTTGCCACTTTCTCCGTTCCCTTTCTCTGAATCGAAAAGAGCACTATGGCTATTATCCCGGCAACTATAAGTATCTGGTTATTGGTTAACCCCTCCCATCCCGAAATAAGCTTGGCACCCTCCACAGCACTAAGAATACTTATTGCCGGTGTTATGACACCATCCCCTATAAGCAGCGATATGCCGATAATCGAAAGCACAGAGACAAGCCGCACGTTCCACGGGTTTGCCAGCAACGGAGTCAATAATTCCTTAAGCACAACGGTCCCTCCCTCACCCTTTTTACCCAGACTCATTGCAAGCCATGCGTATTCCAGTGTCACAAGCACTATCAGGGTCCACACTATGAGCGATAAAACCCCCGTTATGTTGTCCGGTGTGGGCTCTATAAGCAGAAGGATTACCGTCAAAGTATAAATCGGGCTTGTACCTATATCACCAAAGACAAGTCCTAAAGACTTTATTATCCCTCTGAGGGGGGTCTGTTCTTTCAACATAAAGCTATTCCAATTCTAAATCACATGTAGTATACTAAAAGGTGTTGTGTTTAGTGAATACAAAACTTTAAATTAATGCTAAATATAATTTTTGAGTCTCAGAGAGATGGTAACTAAAATTAAGGAAATAATCAAAAAAACTGATATCGCCGTTTATGCCGCTGTTTTCATCTTTTTTATAGTTACCCTGTTAAATCTGCTTAATCACATAATGTGGAGAGACGAACTGGGTCCGTGGGCGATAGCACAGGCAAGCAATTCACTCTCCGAGCTCTTTTATAACTACAGGTACGAGGGACATCCCAGGCTCTGGGTCTTGATAGTTTATCTGCTTACAAGATTTACCGGCAATATGGTTGTAATGCAGATGGTTCATCTGTGTATTGCAACTGCCGCTGCTTTTGTGTTTTTAAAGTATTCACCCTTTAAGAAATGGCAGCGTATTTTATTTATTTTTGGATATTTTACTTTTTTTGAGTATGCCGTCATAAGCAGGAATTACTCCATGGGTGTTATGCTGATTTTCATTTCTGCTTACATGATGAAGCCGGTGGAGGGCGGAAAAAACTATATGTTACTTTCCATTTTACTTTTTTTAATGTGTCAGACAAATGCATATGCATGTGTGATTGCAACAGCATTTGCTCTGACTGCGGGTTTTGAATTTCTGTTTGATACAAAAAATAAAAAAAATATTAATACCTGGTTAATCATTACATTAAGCGCTTTTATTTTCGTGTCAGGTCTTGTTTTTTCCATCTATCAGATGATGCCGCCGCCGGATTCCCAATATCTTAAAAAACCTGAGTTTTTAACTGGAATCTTTATGTATGATTTTATGCGCCTTCTTAGCCAGATTTCCATCGTATATAACGTATATTTCCCTATACCAATGTTTAATCCAAACTTCTGGGGCGGCAACATAATAGGGTACATCTCGGAAAACCCGTACTTACTCTATTTTACAAGGGTGGCGATAGGCACAGTTTTTTTAACTCTTACTTTTTTTATGGTTATCAGGCGCCCTGTTGCGGCATTTTTTTTTATAGTGGGAAATACTAGTCTTATGGCATTTAGTGAAGTCGTCTATGGAAGTCTGATAAGACACAGGGGACATCTTTTTATAGTTTTTATTTGCTCCCTGTGGCTGACTTATTATTATAAACCCGTTACATTTAAATTCTCTTTTTTGAACAGATTCTGCTCTTTTTTTGAGGAAAAAAGAAGTGCGTGGCTAAATTTTTTTATAGTAGTCCATATCTTTGCCGCCATAACCGCCATAACCATATGTGCTAAATATCCTTTTACAGATGCCAAAGAAACTGCTGATTTCATTAAAGCCAACAATCTTGATTCATTACCCATGGCGGCCGACCTTGATTATCAAACCACCTCTGTGGCCGTGTATCTGGGCAAAAGCCTGTTTTATCCAATAACAGGAAGATACGGCACTTATGTTATTTCAAACAATAAACGGCTCTATATTAATAGAGACGGGGTACTCAAAGAAGTTAAAAAATTCATGAAGCATGAAAAAAGAAATGTTCTGCTTATCTTAAATTATCAACTGACACAGCAACAAATAGAGCAAAATAATCTTCTACATATAAGGTCATTTGCTAAGAGCATAACCGGTGATGAAAGATATTGCCTTTACGTTATGAAATACGAAGAGGGGGTTCAGTGAAAGAGGAAAACACGTTGTCTCTGCGGGAGAAAATATTATCCGGCAAAGTGCTTTTTGCCATAGCCGTTGTTTTATGTCTTTTTCTTTCCATCTTTGTCAGATACCATGCTATGAGCAAATGGGAAATGCAGCCGGATATGTACTTTTACGGCCGGACCCCGTTGATGTCAACAGTTGACGGCTACCACTGGATTATTAAAGCCTCTGAGTATGCTGGCGGCGCCCCTGCACTCTCCAGCCCTCTTATCAGCGTTATAGCAGTTAAACTTTCTGCTTTTTTCAATGGAAATCATATAACAGCCGCCTTTTATACAGTTTTTATCCTCTCCGGTTTGTTTATTATTCCATTGTCATTGTTTTTTTATAAAGCAGGACATCCAGGGATGGCTGTTTCCGCCTCTGTTTTTGGAACATTTGGTAAAATCTATTACGAAAGAACCGCTATCGGCAGGTTTGATACAGACCTGTTAAATTTGTTTTTCCCATTTCTTGCCTCTTTTTTTATCTTGAAATCATCTGAGGGTAAAACTCTCAGGGAGATTTATTTGTATTCCGTCCTTACCGGTATTTCCCTGTTTTTTTTCGATTGGTGGTATCAGGGGCACAGAGGGTTTACTTTTATCTATCTCACAGTGTTTACTGTTTCGCTTTTTTTAAAGAAAATCAGGCTTAAACATATTGTTGTTTCGTTTTTTCTTTGTTTTTCGTTTTCGTTTCTAAATGATGTTATGCTGCCTTTAAGCAGTGTTTCGATGTCGGCAGTGTTTTTTATAATGTCGGCTTTGGCTGTTTTTGCATATAAATACAAAGACCACAGTAAATGGGAAATGTCGGTGTGGTTACTTTCTACAGCGCTCTTTCTTATTGTACTTATTGCTGCTTTTGATGTATTAAAGCCCGGAATTGATATGATAAAAATTTTCATAGATAAATTTACCGGCATCTCAACTGTGGAAACACTAAAAACCGGTGACAGCTTTCCCACAAGGGATATCTTTACAAGAGAGACAAAACACTTTACACCTCAGACAGTGCTGTCAGCAGTCTTTTACAGCGGACCATGGCTGCCGCTTATTGGGATTTCAGGATTTTGTATTTTTGTATTATTGAACCTGCCGGTGGCATTGATGATTTTACCGGTATTTTTCATTGGGCTTCTGTCCTTTAAAAGTGAAATTCGTCTTGCCATGTATTTACCGCCCTTTGCCGGTGCCGGGTTAGGTTATCTGCTGGCATTGATTGTTTCCGCCTGCGGGAAATCTGCAGAAAAAATAAAATTAATAAAAGAGCCGTTGGTTTATGCGTTGATATTTGCCGTTTTTTTTGTCACCGGCTTTATGTCTGCTTATTCATATAACCCATTTTTATTATTTAACGGGAACATATATAAGGGATTTAAAGAGATAAAAAGAGTAGTGCCGGAGGGCTCTAAGGTTTTCACGTGGTGGGACAGCGGTTATGTGTTGCAAAGTATCGGCCTTAAGACGTACCATGACCCGGGTCCGATAAGTTACGAAAGCACCTACTTTACAGCCAGAGGCCTCAGTGTTTCAAGCCAGAGGGAACTCTACAACGTTCTCTGTTACATAGACCGTGTGGTGTCAACAAGTAAGGTAAATGAAAACAAAAATGCAGCGGATAAAATCTTAAGGGCGATAAACTTTACAGAGGGGTTTAACGGTGAAAATGTGTATATCCTTTTTTCCAACGATATGATTCACACCTTTAATGCTGTAACAAACATAGGGAATTGGGATTTTGCCGCTAAAAGTAATGAGTATAAAAAACCCATAAAATTCCTTAAAGAAGTTAGAGTGGAAGACGCAACAGGCACCCTCAACGGTAATATTCCCCTTAAGTCTGTAGTTATATCAGACAGGGGTGAAATCAAAGACATACACACGTTTCCCAACAACCCTGACGGCCAATATCTTGAAATAATAAAGAAAGGCCCAACCGTCTTATACACGCTTCTTATGGATGAAAAAACCTATCGGTCAAACTTTAATCAAATGTTTATACTTGGAATTTTTGATAAGAGCCTGTTTAAAGAAATCTACAATGACTTCCCATATGTCAGGCTCTTTAAGCCTAATACCAAGTTGCATTCATTCGATTAACTTCCGGCTGCAACTTGGTATTAAAGGCGTTGCTGTATCACTGTTTTGGAAGGCGGAGTATCATATCTTTCCCTAAAGTCAAGTCGTCAATATGCCCTGAGGCCTTACTAACCCTTGAAACCAGATGAATGTGGATAGCGTTTTTGGCTTCCGATTCAGGTTTTATTGCAGGGGCATACTCGCTTATGAATTGTCCGTGATGGCTCTCCGAGTAAAATCCGATAATGTCAACCGGTTCATTCTTTGTGATATACGATTCCTTTGATTTAGCGAAGAGTTCTTTGGTAATAGGTTTACCGTCTGTCCTATCTGTGTTGATATGCCATTTAATCATATCGGCAATGCCGCTTATCAAAAACGCAAAAGGTATATTTACATCAATACCGGCCTCTGCCGCTTTTGTTTTTATAAACTGCTGCAGGCCGGCATAATCTTTAACTGAAGCCGGAATAGGTATATCCTGCCAAAGAGGCTGCTCCGTCCAAACAAGAAATGCGGCGCTGTGGTTGAATGTTTGGTCTAATGTGTAATCACTGCCACGTACCTTTGTGATGTATGGTTTGGAATCAAAAATTGTAATCTCACCGTCCAAGCCGTCAACCGGTCCGATAGCAAATAAACTCTTACGTCCTGAGAGTGGTTCCAAAGACATAACCGCTTCCGCCTTGCCTGTCTTAAAAAAAGTCCTTTGAGCACCTTCAAATTCCACAGAACCCTCTTTTTGTGCACACTCACCTGTGGCAACAAATACAAGTAAACCCATTACAAGCACTAAAAAAAATGTTTTCACGTAGCTATCCTCTCCGTCAATCCTCTGCTCATTTAACACCTACCGCCACCTCAGAAATCCAGCCTACTTTGCCATCCGGCGTTTTAACTCTGTACCAGTATTTTCCATCAGCACTCTGGAACTTGTCAACTACAACCGGCCTGTCCTCTTTTTTCAGATAGGCGATTATCAGGGATTTGGAATCAGGTTTTTGTCTCATATTGACAATATTGTACTTAACCTCCACCACAGCGCTCTTTGCTCTTACAGGCGACGGCGACACTTTTACCGCCTCATCTGCAGGAGCTACATTTTGTACAACCGCCGGTCTGTCACTCTCCGCAGGCGCAACAGCTTGTTGTATTACCTGAGTCATGTTATCTACGCTCCGGTTATCTGCCGAAACGGACTCATTTACCGTCACATTGTCCGCCACTGCTTCAGAGGGTAACTGTCCAGGAGCAGGCTTTGGAGTCTCAAGAGCACGCTTAACTACTGTTTCAATCTGAGTTTTATCGGCACTAATCCGGTTTTTTAATGTAACAAACACTCCGGTTATTACAACAAGTATCAGAGCCGCAATTGCTATATATTTTACTGATTTTTTTGATTGCTTCCCGTCCTCTTCCGGCGATAAACTCTGAAACGCCAAAGCCACAACCTCTTTCGTTATCTCCCTGGTTTCCTTTACATAAACCACCATTAAAACCCTTGTACAGAGAATGTTGATTAATCGGGGTATCCCGCGGCTTTTTATAAAAATTTCCTTCCTTGCCCCGTCATCAAATTTTATTGATGTCCCTCCGGCTTTCATTATCCGGTACGTTATGTAATCATATGTCTCTGTTGCATCCAGATGCCCTAAAGTACACCTCGTAATGATTCTTTGCTTTAGCTGGCGTAACTGCTCAGTCCTGAGTTTATCATCAAGCTCCGGCTGCCCAAAAAGCACTATATGCAAGAGTTTTTCCTTGTGTGTCTCAAGATTTGACAGCAGCCGCAATTCCTCAAGCGTATCAATTGAAAGCCCCTGTGCCTCATCCACAATTATTATTACCGGCTTTCCTGTTGCATTCATCTCTACCAAAAAGTTTCTGAACCGGCTGATTACATCGTTTTTGTTTTTTGTCTCCGTTGTCAGTCCCAAATCATCAATTATGGCAAAGAGCATCTCCTGCGGTGAAAGCCTGGGCGTCAAAATCACCGCTATCTCCGCCCTGTCCTTCATTTTTTCTATGAAAAGATTCAGCAGCGTGGTCTTACCCGTGCCGGGCTCACCAGTTATTAGTGTAAAACCCTCCCTCTGCCTGAATGAATACTCCAGTGACGACAGACACTCCTTGTGGCAGCCCGACGGGAAAAAATACTTAGGATCGGGAGTTATCTTAAACGGTTCCTCTGTAAATCCAAAATACTCTGTCAAATCCACCGCTACACTTCCCTCATACTATAAGTTGCAACCGGAAGTATAATGCGGTGGCAAGGGGCAAGCGACAAATGCATACTTTTTCGTACGTCGGGGAGCTTGTGACAAAGCCAATAAAGTTAGACGATTGAAGTCGGCCTTGTATCATTGTTGTGCCCCAACACCGGAGATAAGATCATAGATGGGCGCAAAGACCCCCACTATCATTATCGTAAACATTATTCCCACAAACACCATAACCACCGGCTCTATCAACTTACTCATCTTCTGCGATATATCATCCAGTTTTTTTAGGAAATATTCCGATAAAAACCCAAACTGTGCATCCAAACTACCGCTTGCCTCTCCCACACTTACCATCCTTACCACTAATACTGGAAAGATCCTTTGCAATCTGAGGGAATCCCCCACACTAACTCCACTTAGTATCAAATCATTGACCCTTACGAATGCCCTCGAAAACACCATATTGCCGATAGTCTCCTGAAGAAGCTCAAACGATCTGTTTATCGTTATCCCTGCTACCAGAAGAATTCTCATCTGCTCTGAAAACAAAGCAAGCACCTTATTATAACTTATGAGCTTAATTATCGGCATTTTTAAAGCAGTATAGTCCAAAAAGTATTGAAATTTTTCGTACCGCCCCAAATACTTAAAAAGCGCTGACAAAGCGACAGGCACCGCCAGAATAATATACCAGTTACTCTCAGCTGATTTGCTTGTCTTTATAAGAACTTGTGTGATAAGAGGCAGTGCTACCCCCATGTCTTCAAAAAGCACGGCCATTTTTGGCATAACAACGACTAACCAGAAAAAAAGCGCTCCGCTTGTTGTTATCAACGCAAAGGTGGGATACATAAGAGCCCGCTTTATTGCCGATGCCAGATCCTCCATCCTCTGAAGATGCTCCGCCACATCCTTTAAACTCTTACCCAGTGAACCAGTCTCCTCACCAATGCGCACAAGCCGGATAAAGATATCAGGAAATATGTCCCGCTCCTGCGTTATCGCATCCGACAGAGACGACCCAAGCATCACCTGTCTTCTTATCGTGATGAGTTTCTGCTTAAAAAAGGGCAGCTCAGTGGTTGTTATTAAATCATCAAAGGCTGTAAGCAACGGCAGGCCGGCATCTATCATAACAGCAAGATTTGTGGCAAGCTCTATTATGTCTTTCCTCTGAATTTTCTTTCCAAATATATTGACTGACGGAAGAACTCCGCCGCCTGTTTTCTCTTTTACCGAAATAACATGAAGACGGGACAGCTGCATGGTATTATTAAAAGTTGACACATCCTCGGCCTCTATTATCCCCTTAAGGATGTCTCCGTTTTCATCTACCGCCTTATAAGCATAACTTGGCACTGCCGCTGCTACCCCACTACCCTCAAGATTTCCTCCAACGAGGTTATCCCCACTGAGAGCTTGTCTATTGCATTGGCCTGCATAGATTTCATTGCCTTTTCAAGGGCTTTCCGCTTTAAATATAGAACGCTCTCCCCGCCTGCTATCATATCCCTTAGCTCATCATCAAGAATCAGAATCTCTCCCACCACGGTTCTCCCCGCATAACCGCTCCTTTGACATGCCAAACAGCCCCTACCCCTATATGCCTCCGTAATGCCGGTGCCATAACCGGCTTGCCTGAAATATTCCAGTTCGCCGTCATCCAGCGTGTATTTAACTTTACAGTTGTTGCAAATTTTACGAACCAGCCGCTGCGCCACTATCCCTAACACTGAGGCAGCTATGTTGAATTTATCCACTCCTAAATCAGCAAGCCTGGGTATTGCCGTAACTGCATCATTGGTGTGCAGTGTGGAAAGAACAAGGTGCCCTGTGATTGAGGCCCTTACGGCAATGTGAGCCGTCTCCTCATCACGTATCTCACCCAGGAGCATAACGTCCGGGTCCTGTCTCATAAAGGTCCTGCCTGCCCGTGAAAAATCATACCCTGATTTTAAATTCACCTGTGTTTGCCGCACAAAGTTTAAACGGTACTCCACAGGGTCCTCAACTGTCAAAACATTTTTCCCCAACAGGTCTATCTGCCTCAGGGCCGAGTACAACGTGGTTGTCTTACCACTTCCCGTAGGGCCTGTTATAAGAATGATCCCATAGGGTTTATTAAACAAGTATTTAAGTTTTTTGGTGTTGTTTTCATCAAACCCCAGAGAGTCAAACCTTAGTACAGGGCCTGTGCCGGAGAGTACCCTTATTACCACATTCTCTCCATAAATGGTGGGCAAGGTGGAAACTCTCATATCCAGGTTTTTTTTAAGAAAAGTAAACCCAAAGAACCCGTCCTGTGGCAGTCTTTGCTCTGCAATGTCAAGATTGGAGAGCACCTTAATTTTAGAGATAATACCGTTTTGGGCATTTTTGGGAACACAGGCGGCGTGATGCATAACGCCATCCACGCGGTAAAACACATGCAGGGTTTCCTCAGACGGACTCAGATGTATATCTGTTGCAGCCCGTCTTAGCCCCTCTTTGATGATAAGCTCAGTCAGGGCGGAAACAGAGGCCGGTTGTGGCACAGTTACAGAGACTATTTCCTTAATAACGTTATCTATCTGCTGGGCGATTGGGTTTTCCATGAAATAGTACATGCGCTCTATCGAGTCGTTTAAGCTGTCGGAGTCAACAAGATTGACCTTAACCTGCATTTTCAGAAGTTTTCTCATTGTATCCAAAGCTACAATATTGTTTGGATTAGTGAGCCCTATGTTGACATGTCCATCTTCTGTGGAAAGCGGCAGACATTCAAGCCTCTCAGCCATATCGCGGGGAATCTTTCTTAAGAGCTCCTCTGCGATGTGGTATTCAGAGAGATTAACATACGGCACACCGGCCTGTTCGGCAAGTACCTCAGCCATTTCCTTAGGAGTCACAAACCCAAGTTTCTGCAGGGTTACGCCAAGCAATTGGTCGGTTATCTTTTGCTGGGTCATGGCTACCGCAAACATCTCGTCGGTTACGTAGCCCTTATCTTTTAAAATTTCACCTAATTTTTTTGGTGGTCTTTCCACTTATTGTAATCCCGTTTTTCACATTATCACATTTATTTTTAACATAAGCACAAGCTCGATTTTTTCATTAACTGAATCTCTGCTCTTAAACAGGTATCCTAATACCGGAATACTGCCCAGGAGCGGCACCTGATTATCAGTCAGCTTTTCTTTCTGTGAGATTAACCCTCCGATTACCGCCATTTCCTGATCTCTAAGCTTCACAGTCGTGCTCATTTCTCTTACATCAATGACCGGGAGGCCGATTTCGGCTGAACCGGTGGTGGAGGAACTGCTGCCGAATGTTTGAGTTGGCAGCTCCACGAGGTCGGAGATTATAGGGGTTATATTTAATGTCACATTACCAGCCTCATCTATGTACGGCACAATGCCAAACATTATGCCCGAAAGCACGCTGGAGACTTCCGTGGAGTAGGTTAGATAGGAATTAGAGCCGGAGGTTGTTACCTGTGAGGATACGCTTTTTATGTAGTCCTTCTTTTTTCCCACGGTAAGCATGGCGCTCTGGCCGTTTATCATGCTTAAGCGCGGATTTGACAGTACTTTTACGTCACCCTGTGTCTGGAGCGCATTAAGTACCGAATCGAAATCAAAACCTGAGAAAGTTAAACCGAAACTTGCATTGCCGGAGACGACGTCTTTAAACCCTGATGTTGTGGCTGTTACGGAAAAATCCCTGCCAAAGTGGCCGCTTAAAGACTTATTGAGATTATTCCAGTTAATACCGTACTGAAGGTTGTCCTTTAACTGAACCTCCACTATTCTTGCCTCAATAAGTACCTGTCTGTTAAGGGATGCTTTCAGGTTTGTCAGAAATTTCTCAACTTTCAACATATCCGCCTTGCCGGCTGTTACCACTATGGTTCCCGACATCCGGTTTATAGAAACCGAGGGGGTAGGAACGTTCAAGGCGCTGGTGGCGCTGCCTGCCGTTGCGCCGGATGGTAATAATTGTGGTGCTGAAAGGGCGGCTTCAGAGGCAAGGGCCTGAGCCTGCCTAACAGCAGACGTCCCTTGTGCCGGAGTAGAGGTGGCCGCCGTTTGAGCCGAGCCACCGGAGACAGGGCGTCCTGCGGGAGAGGCCGTAAGAGGTGTGGATGTCTGTGAAATACCAAGCAACGATTTTAAAGTTGTATCAATCATGCTCCACATGTTGCCTGAGTCCTTGTCGGTTTCCGACTTCAGCGACACACTGCCTGTAATGCCGGAGTTGTTTGTGCCTGAGGTGCCTCCGCTGCTTGCGGAGGCGCTGCTGCCTGAACTTGCGGAGGAGGATAGTGCCCCACCTATTATATCCCCGCCGAGTTCCGTCTTATATGAGTGGATAACCGATGGCAGGCCAAAATCAAAAATCCTCGTATCCATTGCTTTCACATAAAGAATATTTTTCTCAACAGTGTAGAAATAATCAACAGAGGAGAAAATTATCTGAAGGGCCTCCTCTACAGCGACATCGTTAATTGTTAGATTTACTGAGGCTGAGGGGTCAACCCCCTTTTGCATAACAAGATTAAGGCTTGCCGCCTCCGCCACTGCTTGTAAAACCTCACTAAGCGGCCTGTTGCTTACAGAAAGTGATATCAGCCGTGTTTTCAGAGGTGATAAACTTTCCGATGACGGTGCAAATTCAGCCTGTGGCACAGGTTTATCCTTTTTTACAACTTTTCTTACATCCTGCCCCTTAAGTGCCGCATGGTCATCTTTGGTTATAAATTTATTTTCTTCTTTTGAAGACATTGAAGCACATGAGACAATAAGTAAGCCGCAAAAGACAATTATAAGTAATCTGATAGCCATATCAATTAGCCCTCTTAGTGAGTTTTATCCATTCCGAGCGGTGTTTGCCCGCTAAAAGAACGGCTCCCTGTTCGATCTTTTTCACTTGCACTCCTTCAAACTCTGCTCCCTCCCTCAGGAGGGTTCCATTTATGATAGCATATCTTCTGTCCTCTGTTATGGCTACAAGGGAGACGATAAAGGCTGTGAAAAGCTCTGTCGGCTTCTCTTGTTTAGTTTGAACCTCAGGTTCTGTGTGTGTATTCTCTGTATCATCATCAAGATTAAAAGTTTTTCTGCCTGACTCAGGTGAAATCTTAACGTGCTCCGCCGGGGAAACTCCAACTTCTTTATATTTGGAGTAGTCCTTCTGTGACAGTTTCATTATGGCTTGCTCATCCGGTGTTATCTGCGCTGTCAGGGTTAAACCACTCAGTGAAAAAAACATTGCTGCACAGAGGATGTAAGGAAGTCCCAGTTTTAGCGGAAGCTTATTGTTCACTATATACCCTCTGTGCCTTTCCTGCATGTAAATTTCCCTTACCGGCATCTGTTGCACCGGTCTTAGGTGATAGTTCAGGAAAAACAAAACGCCCTTTAATGTTACATGCAAGTATAGAGCTTTTTTCTTTTTTCAGAGTAAACTCCTTTATAACATAGAAAGGAAATCTCAGGTTTTCCAGATAAACGGTAAACTCCGCGATTTCAGAAAAGTTTCCATTAAAGGTAATTTCAAGTGGAAACTCCAGGCCTTCCTTGCCAGCCTGAAAATCACTAAAAGTGGTTTGCAGCCCTTTCTTATATCTGCCTTGCATTTCATCGAGAGCCTTGAGAATATACACTGAGGATGGTCCTGAGGAGTATCTCTGAGAGATGATTTTGTTAACTCTGTCGTTAGCCTCATCAGCCAGGTTTTTATTTCTTATTATTTGGACGATTTTAGGTTTTAAAGTAAGCAGACGGGTTTTTGTTTCCGTAAGTGAAGCCTCGTATGATTTTAAAAACAACAAAAGAGCCAACATGCCTGCAAGCAGACACCCGGCAATCATATTTCTTCTTAGTCTATCTTGTAGATACTTTGTTAATATCACCTTGTTGTTTTCCTGAAGCTGCCGTAAACTGAAGTTCCAGCTTAAAGCTCTTATCTTTTAAATTATAACCGGACGAACACTTATCAACATTTTTTACCGCCTTTAAGTTATCAGAGAGGGAATCAACGGAGCTGCGGATTTCTGCAAAACTCTCTGATTTTACCTTACCCGTTAAGGAGACCTTTGCTACCGGTGCACCCTCTGACACTGACAGTGCAACAGATTCGATTTCAGCCTTTTGGGTGTCAACAGAGACAAGCACAGCTAAAAAGGCGTTAAGCAGCGAGGCGGATTGATTTCTCCTTAAAAACTCAAAAACCTTAGCATGTTGTTCAAAAGCTGCGGCAGCCTTATTGTAGGACGAAACAATGTCCTTTATGTTACCGTTATCGGCTCTGATAAGGGAGATTTCATTAGTTAAAGTAAACACGTTGTAAATGTTAAGTAAAATAAAAAGCAGTATCACGACGGAGGTGGAAACAAAGGCGGCGGTTGAGTAAGAAAGATAGTTTTCAAGGTAATTTTGATCTCTGAATTTCTTTGGGATAATATTTAAACCAAGGGGGTCTTT
Organism: Nitrospirae bacterium YQR-1; assembly: GCA_039908095.1. Classification (NCBI taxonomy): domain Bacteria; kingdom Pseudomonadati; phylum Nitrospirota; species Nitrospirae bacterium YQR-1. The sequence continues at coordinate 65,328 of JAMOBJ010000009.1, read as the reverse complement.
TAACTTGCTGAAGCTGCATATTGCCGAAAGCGGCAGCAGGTATTCGTTAAAATGCTCCATATCGCAGGATACATACGAGGGTTTTAAGGCTATCATAAGAGGGGCAATGGGCTGTAATTGCGCTTCATACTCACTTGACATCGTACCGGTAACAGTGACAAATGCAGGGCTTATTCTCAAAGACTGCCTGATGTGGTTTATTGTCATATTGATACTTTGAATATCAAGGTCTGTGGTGCCCGGCTCAATAGCCTGGTTAACTCTCATAAATAGAGCTCCGCCCTCTTTAACCAACAGCATAACCTTATTATCGGCGGAGTTAAACACTAAAATGAATTGCTCATTTGCAGCTGGAATAAGGCACAGGGGTGCAAAGAAGTCAGGGTAAAGAGCTGTTATGCGTTTTCCCAAATCGTTAAATTTTCTGATAACCTGGTCAAGTTCATCTCCGGTAAAAGATATAACCAGATATTCTTTTAAAATCCTTCCACCCTCTGTTTTATCACCAACATAGAAAAATATTTCTGAAAATTCCCTTAGTTGCGGATGGATTCTTATTACTTCACGGTGTATAAGATTTCTGACCAATTTTTTTTCAATAGGTGGTATGGTTATATAATCTTCATGGATATGTTGAAAATTGTAAACCAGTATGTAGCTTTTTGTAGTGTCTTTTCTGAGAAAAATATCGAGTTCGTCTTTATTAAAAGTTTCGGCTCTGTTTAAAATTAAGTTTTTCCCTGATGTTTTAGCGGAAACAACCTTTACTTTTTCACCTTCAAAGCTTATAGCGGTGGTTTCAAACATTATCGTAATAAGTGCATGTGGCTGGAGTTCTTAACCGTGGGACAGGCCTCAGACGGAGATCGTCATCTGCAGAGTGTCTGCGTGTCAGCGCATATATTTCAGCGAATATTTTTTTTATCATTATTTGTAAATATATTATATATAAAGTAATGTTTTATCGGCAAATGTCAGGTAACTCTTTAAAGAATCTGATACCAAGTTGCATTCATTCGATTAACTTTGTTGGCATCGTCGAAAACTCCTTGACGTCTCCCCTAAAGGGGAATCCCCTGTTAAGGGGAGGTGTCGTTTTCTCCTTGCCGCCTCGTTACTCTTTTGACTGCTACTTGGTATGAACCATGATTTATCTGATTTATACCAAGTAGCAATTAAAAAAGTAATTTAATATTACGTCTTTGAACGCTGCTTGGTATTAGATGATTGAATACAACTTGGTATAAGTTTAAATCTCATTGTAACCTCAGCGGCTGATAACATCAACGCATTTTAGCTTACAAGTTAAGTTTGTATCCTCTGCCCTTGTATGTGGAGATGGCATTTGGAGGGAGAATCTTTCTGAGCATTTTCACATAAGTTCTTATGATTTCATCACTGGAGGGTTTATCTCCCCACACATAACCCATAATCGTATCATTATAGACTATCTCACCGCGATGTTTAAGCAGCAGGTAAAAAAGGTTCCATGCTGTTTTTGAAAGATTCACCTCCACGGCATCCTTATAAATCACCTGGGCGTCAACATCCACCGTTATATCGTCTATTTTAATTATACTGTGCATGTGTGACCTGTTTGACAGAGACTTTACCCTTAAGACCAGCTCTCTGAGATTAAACGGTTTTATAAGGTAATCGTCAGCCCCCAGAGTGAAACAGGTTTCCTTGTCGGCTATGCCGTCTTTGGCGGTAAGAATGAGCACCGGCGTGCCGATTCCCTTTGCTCTTATATGTTTGAGCACATCCTCACCCTTAAGATACCTCAGCATTAAATCCAACAGTATCACATCATACGTGTAATTATTCAGGTAATTAAAATACTCCCTCTCATCCTCAAGACAATCTGCAGTTATGTCCTTCGTTTTTAGATATTCCCGCAGGCTCTCACAGAGTATCTTATCGTCTTCTATTATTAATACTCTCATCTGTAATCAGAGTATAACATCGGGATATGGACAAAATAAACTATACGTACACCCCGGAGCTTTTGACCAAGCCCAGCGAAGTTAGACGATTGAATGCAACTTGGTATTACAGATGCAGTAAGCATTATAAAAAATTTTTATTGAGAGAACGGCTTATTTGACAAACCTAAAACAAATTATATACAATATCAATTGCCGGTTGAGAATAAAATAAAGATAATAAATCAAGGATTTGGAGGATAAGATTGATGTATGCGATAGTGCTGACGGGGGGCAAGCAGGTGAGAGTGGCGCCTGATGAGACGCTTAGGGTAGATAGGCTGGATAACGCTGTTGGGGACTCTGTGACAATAGATAAAGTGTTGGCTTTTTTTGACGGTACAAAATTAACTGTCGGAAAACCATACATTGAAGGGGTATCAGTAAAGGCGGAGGTATTGGAAAAAGGCAGAACCAGGAAAGTTGACGTCTTTAAGATGAAACCCAGGAAGGCCACAAGGAAACTCCATGTCCACAGACAACATTACACGAAAATTAAAATTAATGAGATAATTGGAGGTTAATCATGGCTCATAAAAAAGGTGTGGGAAGCACACGAAACGGTCGTGACAGTAAGTCTAAGCGTCTTGGAGTAAAGCGCTACGGCGGTCAGACAGTTACCGCAGGCAGTATTCTTGTAAGACAGCGCGGCACAAAACTCCACCCCGGTTCAAATGTCGGAATCGGCTCTGACGACACCCTGTTTGCAAAAATCGCAGGCATCGTTAAGTTTGAAAGAAAGGATAAAACCAGAACTAAAGTGAGCGTTTATCCGGCGGTTACTGTTCAGGTTGCGGCTCAGGGCTAAGACTGCTATCTATAGTTTTCTTAACAAATGGACTAAAGCCCATGAAAAGAGGGCTTTTGCGCTAATGCAATACATATTGTGAAATTTGTCGATCTTGTAACAGTTTACTGCAAGGCTGGAGACGGCGGCGCAGGATGTGTAAGTTTTGGAAGAGAGAAGTTTAAACCCAGAGGTGCTCCGGACGGCGGAGACGGCGGCAAGGGCGGCGATATAATTTTCAGGGCAGTCACTCACCTCAATACCCTGCTTGACCACAAGTACAAAAAACACTACGAGGTAAAACGGGGCGGCCACGGCATGGGTAAAGACATGCACGGTGCAGACAGCCCCGCCCTTATAATAGACGTTCCGGTTGGTACGGTAATTAAAAACCTTGATTCAGGTGTGGTGTTAGCCGACTTAACCACAGAGGGTATGGAAGCGGTAGTACTCAAGGGAGGACGCGGTGGTAAGGGAAACGCCCATTTTAAATCCTCAACACTTCGCTCACCTAAGTTTGCACAACCCGGAGAGACGGCACAGGAGGCTAACCTTGTACTTGAGCTTAAACTCATCGCCGATGCCGGTATCATAGGTATGCCTAATGCCGGTAAATCCACACTGATATCTTCCATATCAGCAAGTAGAGCAAAAATAGCCTCCTACCCTTTTACAACCCTCGTTCCAAACCTGGGCGTTGTAAAACTTAACGACTACTCGAGCTTTATTGTGGCCGATATTCCTGGAATCATAGAAGGCGCACATCTTGGCGCAGGACTGGGGTTACAGTTTTTGAGACACGCCCAGAGGTCACGGCTGCTGCTTCACATGGTTGACATCTCTGAGGGAGTTGAGGTAAATCCCGTTGAGACTTACGAAAAAGTTAATCATGAACTATCCCTTTACAGCACAGAGCTTGCCCAAAAACCCCAGATCGTTGTAGCCTCCAAGGTTGACGCAGAGGGTGACGGAACCCTTAAAAAAACGTTAGCTGACTTTTGCATCAATAACGGCATCCCTTTTTTCCCTGTTTCAGCCGTCACACATGAAGGTATAAACGACCTTATCTCCTATGTATCAAACAGATTGAAAGAACTGCCATGGTAAAAAAGTCAAAACTCAAATGGCTTATAGAATACTTTGCAGTCCTTGTGCTTTTTACGTTGGCAGGGCTTTTACCTAACCGTGGAATCAGAATATTAGGCACAATCACAGGCGATATGCTTTTTAGATTTGTACCAAAGAGACGCTCAATTGCCATTGAAAATATCTCTTCCGCATTCCCTGACAAATCGCAGGCCGAGGTAACCACTATAGCAAGGGAAAGCTGCCGCTCATTTATAATGTCTTTTCTTGAGATGATAAAAAACCGGAGCACTTTTAAAACTCCCGAGGCTTTCAGAAAAGCCCATAAAAGCACAACCCACATCGAGATGCTGTTTAAAAAGGCTAAAGACATTCATGACTCAAGCGGAGGCTGCATCTTTTTAACTCCGCATATAGGCAACTGGGAACTACTCCCTCACGTAAGCTCCATAGTAGGGATTGCTCTGGTTGTAGTGGCAAGGCCGCTTGATAACCCATATTTAGAGAAATTAATCTATTCCAGCCGCACTGATACCGGTCAGGTCTTTATTGCCAAGACAAATGCAATGTTTAAACTTCAGGAAACCCTCCGGCGTGGTAAGTCAATTGGAATGCTGCCCGACCAAAGCACATCAAAGGGAATCTCTGTTGATTACTTTGGAAGAAAGGCAACAGCAACGCCGATTCCGGCAATGCTTTCGGTACTTTACAAAAAACCCGTCGTGGTCTGTGCCTGTGTAAGGCAAAAAGCTAATGACGGGACTTTTACAGGGTTTGTAAGCGATCCGATTTATCCCCTTAGCAGCTACAGCAGCGAAAAAGCTGAAATACACCGCATTACCGGAGAGATTACAAAAGCCATGGAACACATCATAAGGGAGTACCCGGAGCAATATCTTTGGATTCACAACAGATGGAAAACTTACAAAAAAGAAAATGTATGGGCTAAGCCATGATGGTGGCAGGTATTGGACAGTGCTCGCTTGATAATCTTGCTTTCATTGATACATATCCTTCCGAGGACATGAAATGTGAGGTAACGCCGTGGCTTGCCCAGGGTGGAGGCCCGGTGGCAACAGCCCTTGTTGCATTAAGCCGTCTGGGAGTCTCAACCAGATTTATGGGCTTAGTCTCTGATGATAGCACAGGCCAAATAATAATCTCCGAGCTTGTAAGAGAAGGTGTTGATATCAGCTTTATGGTAAAAGTGCCGGGATATCAATCTCAACTCGCCTTTATTTTGGTCAACAGGGAAAATGGCAGAAGAACTATTTTTTGGTCACGGCCTACTTTTGGGAATCTTAAAGGAGATAACATAAGTGATTCATTTTTCTCAGGGGTTGACATGCTTCATCTTGACGGGCTTATGCTTGAGGCCGCAATTGAAGCCGCCACAGCGGCAAAACTAAAAAATATCCCCGTAATGCTTGATGTGGGTACTCTCAGAGACGGCACAGAACAATTACTGCCACTGTGTGACTATATCGTGTGCTCGGAAGATTTTAGTACAAGTTATTGCGAAAATCATACAACAACATTAAAAAACCTTCTTGCTGCAGGCGCTAAAGCTGCAACTGTAACATTAGGCCAAAAGGGCAGCATCACAGCAACGGCAGATAAATACTTTCATTTCCCGGCCTGTAAAATTAAACCTGTTGACACAACCGGAGCCGGTGACGTCTTTCATGGCGGGTATATTTACGGCTTACTCAGTGGCTGGCCGATTGAAGAGGTTATAAAATTTGCCACAGCCTTAGCCGCCGCTAAATGCCTTAAATTGGGAGGTAGAACCGGTATCCCTGATATCATTGAAATCACAGAGTTTATGAAAAAACATGAATTATACCAAGTTGCATTCAATCGTCTAACTCCGTTGGCTTCGTCAAAAGCTCAGGGGCGTACTCTTCCCTAAAGGTGGGGCTGCTTAAGTCAATTGTCCATGCGTTCAAATTGGAGCGAACAGGAAGTAGTTTTCGCTTCTGAAAATTTTGGTAAAGCAGCCACTGTCAGCAATTTTGTTGTAATCAACCGGAAATCCCTCAGTCATGGGCGGCTTAGATACTACAATAGCGTATATGCCGGTGTTTTTAAGTCCGCGTGACAGAGTGCAAGGGTTCTTATCGGCAAGTAATCTCTCAAGAGTCAGCATATTGGATTTAGCTGCTGAACCGCTGTATAAAATCTCAGAGTGGAGCTTTTCTGCAACCAGCGCCCTGTGTCCTGAAAAATAAAACTGTGCCGACAGCCTGACAAAAGGATTACCCTGAATAACGGCCTCTTTCGGCAAATGTTTTTGCATATAGCGATACAGCGGCAGCAGATCAGTATTAACATCCACAACATAGATATTATTTGCATTACTGACGGTTCTGTCCGCTACCCTGACATAGAAATAGTAATAGAACATGGGAGCTAAACTTACAATCGTAAGCAACGCAGCCGCCCCTAAAAACAACGGCTTATAAAAAAATGTCCTGCCTGAGCACACAAGAGAGAGGTTCACCCCAGACAACAGATAAACAGAGATCAACGACAAATACACGGACCTAAACCCTGCATCATTTACCGGATTGTTGCTGTAAACAGTGAAATGTACTAAAAACCCTGTAAAAGCGCAAATCAAAAGGGGCCAATACGTTTTAATATAAGAGTTAAAATTCACAGGCTTAATAAAGATAAAAAAAACAGCCGGAAACAGTGGAATAACCAAAAATGCGATTATATTCAACACACCTCCAATTACGGGCACTGAGCTAAACCATAGAGGTCCGTATGAGGCCATGCCGAAATGAAGACTGCCGGAGTTCTTACCTCCGTTAAATAAATAATTAAGTGCGGGAATGGATAGCAACAGGTAAACCGCCGAGGTGATAGCAAACCAAATTGTTGTTTTATCAAGAAATTTATAATTTATATTGCGATAATGCTCAGACAAACAAATGATTAGTATCAACAAAGCTGCTGGAATTCCGCTTAGTGAGACAAAAGGAGAGAGCACGGGCAAGAGCGCTATACAGAGCAGGGAGGTCTGAACTTTAAAAAAACTACCGATACCTTCCATCTTAACGATAAGGGCCAGCCACAGGACTAACGCAGCCGGTAAAATATGTTGTATCCCGTTTAAAAAAGCTCTGTATATTGGATTTATATGCAAACCATAAACGGAGCTCCAACTCTGCCCCATTAATATAGTATCTGCTGTGAGTTTCCCCTCATTTGAAACCATCTGTTGTATTATATTGCCTACTACAGATATCCCCGAACCAAACAGGATAAATAAAAGAGTGAAAGGTATTAGTGTTTTATGAATCGGCAGGGACTTTGCGTAATCAAAAATGAGGAGAAAAAACCCGACGAAAATGACGGCGCTTATAATGCCGTGTGCGTTAAGTGCGGAAACAACTCCCACATCTGCAATTGCGCTGCAGAGGGTCTGGTAGGAGTAGTAGTAGGCGAGAGGGACGCCTGCTAAATCCGGATTTAACACGTAGGGGTTAACGGCAGGAAGCCCGTACTGTGAAATGGAGCGTATTAATGTGCCGTGCTTTATCAGCACCTCATCAAACCGTGGCTGGGTTATCAGAGTTATCGGCTGCTCACCCAGGATAACAATCAGATAAAGCGCTGTCACTGCCGATACTACATAAACCCACGCAGGATAAGAAAAATCAGGGTTGCCGGTGAAGCCCTTACTTGTGGCAAGAAAAAGAGAAACAAGAAGTGACAGATATATATACAAACTAAAAGCGCTTGAAATATGGAAAATAACCCCTGTCAGATAAATAAAATATGCGGCAACAGCAACGGCAGGGATAATAAAGAGACCCGGAGTCAGGCCGAATACTTTCTTCCTTGTGAGATTTTCTGTAATTGATGCGGGTAAAAAAACAATCAGTATGAGTGACGTTATCCCTGCCACTACGGGAACCCGCACAAGAGATAAAATAAAAAACGCAATAATGGTTCTGTTTTTTAACATACCGGCACGCTCTCTTTAATCTTTAATTCATAATACCGGAGGCTTTCACATTTTAAGCATCATCTGTTCAGATACTTTTCTGGAATATCTTTTAAAACATTATCCGCAAGAGTGTGCATAGACTCATCAAGAGCTTTTATGCTCATATGAGCATCCTGATTGCTTTTAAACCAGTTTTTTTCCCTGATTTCTATTCTATAATGTTTTATATCTGAGAAAACATCTGAAATGTTCTGATCATATTGCTGTCTTGAACCTTTAAAAAATCCGCCGTTAACTTTAAAAACATGTTCAGATGTATCATGAGAAAAGTGATACCAAAAAGCATTTTTCCTCGTACTCCAGTTCACATCGTTCCAAAAAGCAACAAATCGGCTGCCGTTTTTCGCCGATAGTGATTCAATCTCTCTGATGAGCCTGTTGGTTAACCTTATGCCGTATGTCATTCTCTCACTGCGGGGAGTCAGAATAATTGAAAAATGCGTTTTCTCAGTTTTAAAATTCTCAGTTTCAGGAAAATCGTATTTTATGGGCGTCTCCGGTCCGTTATAACTTGTCAGTGGTTCGTACGGCTTTGGCAAATACTTTTCCCACTTTCCGTCCATGTACCTGAAAAAGACCATATTATAAAGTTCTGTCAGCCTAAAAAGCGGTCTTGCGGTTTTTACGGCTTCCGGCGGATAAATCAACTTATCTTTCCTTAAGATAAAGGTCGGCTTAGGTGTGCCGTCTTTGTTGCCGGGAAAGTGGGTTGGAAATACATTATTCCAAATGTCGTTAGTGGGAGTAAACCAAAGTACAGACATGCCGGCTCTGTAGGTTTTAAAGTATTCCGACAGTGCCAAAAGTTCCTGGTCCTGTCCGTAACCGTCTGTCCCGATTGAGAAGACCTTTATGCGGTGCTTATCTCTGCCTCCATAGAGTTTGCCGCAGGAAGCCGGCAGTGCTTTGCTGTCGTTTAACTGTTGCAGAAGTGCCTCCGCAGGCGCCGGTTCACCGTTTAAATAATGTTCTAAAACAGCCTCAGGCATACAATTAAACGGATAGTGGCCTGCATGAACCTGGGAATCTCCTACAAGCAACACTACAAAATCATTATCTGAGTAAGAAACAGAGCGTCCCCTGAAACCGAGCTGGTTTTGCTCCTCTTTTGCACAAACTCCCCGCCAGCCTACAACCTGAGCTTTCTTTAACACCGGAAAAGTGTTTTCCGTCACCCTTAAGAAAATTTCACCAAGCGTCAGCGCTAAGAACAACGAAAAAAACACTATCAACGTATTTATGAGAAAACCTCTGCCTGTAACATTTACATTTCTCAAAATAAAATTCCATCTAAAAAGAGCCTTTTAAGAAACCTTGTTACAGCACCCCAGCCATTATCACCTTGAAGCTTTTTAGTATGTTGTAAAATTTCCAAATACCCCAAAGACAGCAACTCCTGTATTTTTCTAATATTTGCGACTAAAATTAGCTTGTCATAATCATAATTTGACGCAAAGTAAACCACATTTCTTGAAGTCTTACATTGAATATACCATGTGTTCTTAAAGACCGTCTTCATATTGCTTATAGTATTGTTGAGACTTTCACTGTCAGTGGTTACCAGATTTATGACACAGAGCCCCTCAGGCCTTAGTGTTTTAGCAAGATTGTGGAAAAACAACTTTGAAGACAAAGCCTTGGGCTGACTGCCCCCCTTATATGCGTCCACCAAGGCTATATCATATAAATCGGTGGAGTTTTTAATAAAAATGTAACCGTCCTCAATAAATACTCTCATCAAAGGTGCTTCTTTAAAACCAAAAAAATTGTTTGCAATACTCAGAACCTCGCTGTCTATTTCCACCACATGAATGAGACACTTTTGCAATAGCTCAGACAGTGCCATTGGGATTGTTCCGCCGCCCAGTCCTATTGCAACAACAGAGCCAGGGGCAGGGATAAAGGTAAGGGCAAGGAGCATATACTTAGCGTACTCAAGACCAGGGACCGCAGGGTTATCCATATCAAAAACACTCTGCCTTACTCCCTCCGGTGACCATAGTGTTACCCTGCTGCCACAACAGGTTACAACAAGGTTATTGTACAGGCTTTGCTTACGATACAACACAGATTCCTTACCATACTGTCCATGCATATTCTTTATTAAATCGTCTCCATTGCAATTGATGCACCAAGCCTCAACAGCTCGGCATTAGTGAGCATTGTCTTGTATGCTTCCCTTGTTTCAAAATATGGGAAAAAACTATAGAACCATCTTTGTGGTATCTCATCCGGCAGGTGTTTCAGTAAAAAACCAAAAAGACGGTTATCCATATCAAATTCATCGTCAAGAGCCTGCAAGAGTCCATTTAAGGTAAAAATCGCTTTTCTGAAAAGCAACAGTTCTGTTGGAAATTTTATTCCTCTTAGCGACAAGACATCAAGCAGATTAAGGGCTTTTTCTATAAATTTACCGGAAGGTTTATTGAAAGACTCCATGATTTCCCCTATAACCATATCTCTGTCCAATGTACTAAAGCCATTTGTGGAGGAAAGCATCTGTACAGCCCTCAGGGTTTCCGGCCTGTCCCTGAGAGCAATACTTATAACAAGCTTTAACATTATAGCACGTTGTTCTGTTGTAAGCTCCCCAGTTAGGCTCCAGTCAAGTAATGCCACATCAGCAACACCACCTTCAGCAGTTTCTGAAAAAACCAGAAAAATATTTCCGGCATGTGGGTCACCATGGAAAATAGCAGTCTCCTCTGTGCTAAAAAGAGTGTTAAAAAAGAAACAGTCAAAAAGCAGGCCTGCACATTTTTTTTTCTGAGACTGATTAAGTCCGGCCTCTGTGACCTTCACCCCCCGTATTCTTTCCATGGCGGTAACTGCCGGCACCGAAAAATGAAAGGGCTCAGGCACTCTGATACGTTTATCTGTTTTATAGAAATCTTTTGCACGCTTTAAGTTAACCTGCTCATTTATCAGATAAATTTCCCGCAGAAGCGCTTCTTTTATGTCTGCAAATGTTTCAATAAATTTAAACTCAGGCATCTCATATTTCTCTCTGTTTTGCACAAAAAATTCAGCCATTTTATCTAAAATGCCTACCTCTTCTTTAAGTTTTTTAGAAACGCCGGGCCGTAGTGTTTTAAAAACTCCTTCTATTTGACGCCCCTCATTAACCCATGTGAAGTCAACAACAGAGGCAACACTTGCCTGAGAGAGCACCTCAGAGCCCGGTGATATCTGGAACTTCTTAACTATACTATCCCCCAACTCTCTCAGAATTTTTCTCTTTATACCGTCTAAGCCGTCTGTTATGGTGCTGTTTTCAAGCTTTATGAGCCAGTGGCTGAAGTGTTTATCCATTTCGGGATTTCTTGCTACTATCTGCCCAAGTTTATGAAGCATGGGGAATTCCCCTGAAAGACTAAGTAAACGCTCACCCACGGGAGCGCCGGGTGGAAGTGCTTCCTGAGCCAGCAGAATTTCCATGAACCTCTTAACAGAAATGCCGGCAAGTAACAGCATTGCACCGTCATATACTATAGGACGAAATTTTTCGTACCTCTGCGGCACACACTCACAAAGTCCCGATATTTCTATAAGGTTTTTACAGATGGTTTCCCTGTGCTGTTTAAACAAAGACATGACCTCAGGAATTCTAAGCAGTTTCCCTGTGTCTTTGAACGACTCTACGCCGCAAATAAAGGAATGCGCCATTTGAACAATATCGTCAGGTAGTCCCTTTAAAATATTATCGCTGAAACTAAGCGGCATAACACATCTCCCAATATCTGATTTTAGTTACCACCGGCAGATGATTTTACGTTAATGGATAAAACATGAAATTGTCAATCAGGGATTAAAGCAAATAGAAATTCAGAAAAGGCTTTGGTGGCAACTTAGCGGTGAATAAAACAAAGGCACCCTTGTGGTGCAAGAGTGCCTTTACGGTTTTAATGCGGTTTAAATTAAAGTTTAACTACATTAATTGCCCTAAGGCCCTTCGGGTCTTTTTCGATGTCAAAACTGACAGCTTCACCTTCGGCAAGGGATTTAAAACCGTTACCCTTAATAGAAGAGTGGTGAACAAAAACATCTTTACCATCTTCATTGGTAATAAATCCAAAACCTTTGGATACATTAAACCACTTGACTTTACCTTTAGCCATTTCCATCGTACCTCCTTATTCAAAAACTAAAGTATCAGAAAAAACAACTTGATAGAAAAGCCAAAAAGCTAAAGTCTTTGTGGCCTTGTGCAACTTACTAATACTTCTGAAACTTCAGAAGTATTATGATACATAACTTTCTAAAAAGTCAATAGCTAAATTTCAAAAAAAATAATATATTGTCTGCCGGCACACCTGCCTTATGATTTAACTCATATGTGAAAAAATGTGGATTTGATAACATAAGGTAAATGTATTAAAGCAGAGGAGGTTTTAAAAGATGGCGGAGATTTTAGAATTAAAGAAATTCATAAATTTTAATTCGGAGAAATTTACACGGCAGATGCTTTCAGATAAGCCTGAGATGAGAGTGGCACTGATGTGTTTAGAACCCGGGCAGGAGATAACCCCTCATAAGGCCCCACTGAGGCTCATGATGTACTGTGTGGAAGGCAGCGGGGTTTTTACAGTCGGGGAAGAGGAAATCGAGGCTGATGCAAAGACCGCTATTCTTTGTGACCCGCTGGTACCGCATGGTTTTAAGGCTTCCAAAGGGGAAAGGCTTGTCGTTATGGCTGTTGTTACACCGGCGGATACAGAATAAATAGTTATTATATCTAATTGTTTTTACATTTAAGGGGATGGGGTGTACCGCCTGTCCCCTGCTCTTAACAATTATTAAGAGAAGTCCTCCTAAAGGCTCATACGTTTCATTCGTTAAGTATTTAGTAACCCATAACGTGCCAGTTATTAAGAATTTCGGGGTTATCGGTTACTTTAAAGATACGAAATTTTCTTGTATCGTAGAGTTTAGTTTTAATCTCTATTATGTATTTCCAGTTAGTCAGCAGAGCAGGATCAGGCTCTCTGCTTATAATAGTAGTAAAATTGTGTTTCTTGAAAAATGCACCCATTTCAGGTACATATTTATCATGTACCATAAACCCCTTGCGATTGCTGTAGTAGAGAATTCTTGAGCTCCAGCTAAAATCTGTAATTATAAGGTATTCGTTATCGTTGGTTATGGTTTTTATGAAATCAGTAAGCGTGTTTTTAGGTGGATAACGCATCTGAAAGAGAGGTAGTCTTAACTTCTGGATAGCAACAGGCAGTGACGTTAAAGTAAAAACAAGGATGCAGGCTAAAACAGCAACCTTACTCGTTCCAATAAATTCATAAAAAAAAGCATACAGCGAAATACCCATAACAACAGCTACCAGAGCGCTTAAGGCGATACTATAGTATTCATGAATCATGTACAAATTAAAAAAAGTAAAAGGTACAAGGATAATCCCCAAAAAACTTAAAATAAAAAACAGAGCGTATTTCCCTTTTCTCCTCCATATAAACCGGCACCCTGCGGCAGCTGATAGAACCAGAACACCAGGAGCCATCAGATAAAAATAATTAAAAATATTTAACCAGTTCTTTAACGTAAGCCGTTGACTAAACGTACCATAGTTCCATTGAAAAAGATTTGTAGATGAATTAAAAGACGTAAAAAGCGATGAGTTTTTTACATAATCTGTATAGTGAACCCATAAGTAACCACAAATAAAGGGAACGGCAAACAAGATAATTAAAAGAGCAATAATCTTTTTATTTTCCTTAATGAAATTGCCAACAATGCAATTTGAATCCACTCTTAGTCTTTTATATAACATGTATGCTACAGTCCCCGATATTAAAGGAAAAAATACCGGTACAGTCGTGATTTTAGTTAAATATGCTAAAGTACCAAAGATAACGGCAAAAACAACACAGTATATCTTAGTAGTGTTTTTAAAAAAAATAATAGTAAAGAAAAAATATCCAAGAGAAAAAGCAGCCGATGCATAGTCTATCAGACAGGTACGGCTCCAGTAAATCGTATAAGGATTATAGAGATAGTAAAACAGAATAAAAACCGGTAGAGGCTTTTCACTAAAAAACTGCTTAGACACTAAATACAGAAACACTGCCGATACATAGAAATAAAATATATTAGTAGCTCTGCAGGCTGTGTCAGAGTTACTTATACCGCCCATAGCAAACAAAGCCGCAGTGGCCTGAAAAGCAGGAAATTCAAAAGGCACCTTCCAGGGAGGGCCAAACAGCGGTGTTTCATAGTTTAGTAGTTTTATACCATCCTTTACAAAATAATGAATTGTTATAGCTGTTTGGGTCTGTCGAAACATGTGGTCTTCACAAAGCGGCGAATTTATATTTATGAATCTTATAAGTACAGAAAGAGCAATAAAGCCCCAAAAAACAGCCACTGCTATGTTGTGTTTCAGGTTGACTGACAAAGCCGCTCCCTTTTCAAAGAAATCTTCTTGATATCGTATAAGTAACGTGATACATATTGTAAATGATTTGTTGAAATAATTCCAGCGGGCTTGTTTTAGAAATTCAAAATGGATTATTCTATCTGCAGAGCATTTATGAGGTGGTTAGTATAATTGTAAAAGTGGAAACGATAACCGGAGCAGTGATAGCGTTGTGTTTTCTGGTATCAGTTATGGGACTAACAGCAAATGCCTCACCGGATATAAACAACCTTCAAATGGTGTTTGTTAAGGGAGGCTGCTTTCTGACAGGAGATGCTCTCAATGCAGCAGGCTCCGGGATAAAACAGGCGCATATGGAGTGTTTAAACGATTTTTATATAGGAATCTATCAGGTAACGCAACAGCAGTGGAAAGAGGTAATGGAGTATAACCCTTCTACTTTTATAAAAGAGGGAAATTACCCTGTGGAGAATGTTAGCTGGTCAGATGTGCAGATGTTTATAAAAAGATTGAATACTATAAGTGCTAAGAGGTATAGATTACCGACAGAGGCTGAGTGGGAATATGCATGTAGCGGAGGCGGGAAAAAGTTGAAATTCCATGAGGCTGCCGGCGGTGTTTATATCTGGGATGACGTCAATTCCGGTAGTGCCGCAGGCTCTGCAGGACACAACGGCGATAGTTATTGGATACAGGACATGGCGGAGACGCTGTGGAAGTGGTTTAAGAATATGTATTATCAGTACATATCGTTATTTAAAAGCCATAGCAATCCTGCTTTGGATGGTTTGGGTGATTTACACGCTCTTGGCGGGGGATTGTGGGGCAGTTTCATTAATGATGTGCGATGTTCAAGCCGGTACTTCGGAGACTCTCCGGGGTACAAAAGCGGTGATTTCGGTTTTCGTCTTGCCATTGATAAATGACCCTTTAACTGTGGAAACGCCCTATCACCTGAAACCGGCGTTTTTTTAGTTGGAGTAGTTTTATTGCAATAACCCTTCTTTTTTTATAGCATTGCTTATGATATGTCCATAAAATACCATCCCCTTATGCGCTGGATGTGTATCATAAGGCAGCAAAAACATTTCATCTATTTTATCTGTTGAGGTGATTTGAAAACTGTTGTCCATAGTGGTATGAATTTTTTTCCCTGTAATTTTAGCCAGACTTTCAAGTAAATATCTGTCATGTTCCTTTGTAAATAAATATTCCTTTTTTTCCTTTAACTCATTAACAGTACTCAGGTGAACAATCACATAAGGGCACTTGTAAGAGTTTATCTTATTAAGGGCATTTATAAATGCATCGTCTTGTGTGAAGCTGTTAATAGTTAACCTTGCATTGCCCGATAAATGTTCTTTTCTATAGTTGTACAGGTAATCATTATGTTTAAGCCATGAATACATAAACGAATATGATGAAAAAATTGAAGGAGGATATTTTAATTTTGCGGTAGTTTTGTAGTAGTTTTTGATAATAAGTTTGGCTAATTTACTACTTTTTTCCGGGTCAGATAAGATTGCCACATCACAAGCCGTGGTGGCTATCTCCGGAACAACATTCAGGGTGTCATCTTTCCAGTACCAGCGGTCTCTGCCTAAATCATCAGTTATAAAAGCAAAAACAACTAAATCGGGTTTCCAAACAGCGATGACGTCGGCTGCAAGCTCAAACATTTGTATGATGCCATAGCCACCTCTGCCAAAGTTAACAACGCTGATTTTTTTGTTAATTGTCTTTTCCAATATCTTTTGCAGTTGTAACGGCACTGATGACATAGTTGTACCACCGGTTAAATCGTTGTAGCTTATAAAACTATCACCGAAAACTAAAATTTTTATATCTGCAGAGGCGTAATCTCCCTCTTTATCGCCTGGATTGCCATGTTCATCGGTTTTTATATGTGCTCTACAGACAACTATACGGTTACCTATAGCACGGCTTTGGTATAAGAAGATATTTTTTTTATATGTGTAACCATACTTTGCGTCATATTGTGACGGTGAGCCGCTCAAAGCTACAGCCGTCTGAGTTGACAAAAACCTTGTTTCTTTAAAAGACTGTGGATCTCTTATAGCCATATACACCCTGAAAAACATCTCTGATATCACCAGTGTTAAAACTATTGAAGTTATGACAAGAAACAAGTTCAGGGTAATAGTTATAAATGTGCTGTTTTTCTTTCTACTCATCTGTTATGCCATTAGCCCAGGGATACCGGGGTTTTTAGTACAAGTCCTATGACATGGCAATTTCACTTTATTAGTGATGATGGGATGACAGTCTGCTCCGGAAAGCCCGCCTTCTTCGTACATTATTTCTACCTGTACCGTCATCCTGCGCAGCTCTATCAGCACAGAGCTAAACCATTATAATAATTTGACAAATCTGATCCACTATCCCTTGCCATAAAGTGTTCATTTATTTTTTATCTTCCGTGGATTATGCCCCTTGGAACCACTCTCTTGAATTTGCCGGTATCTTATTGAAAAAGTAACAAAATACAACATATGATGTCAAGCAGATTTTATACGTAGGCGGCTTAACAATGCCGGTAACTTATAATTCCAATTCTAATTCATTTGTCTAACTTTGTTGGCTTCGTCACAAGCTCCGGGGCGTACTCTCCCTTAAAGGGGAATCCCCTGTGAGGGGAGGCGTCCCCTTCTCCCAGCCGCCTGTGTTTGCTTCTGACTGCAACTTGGTATTACTCCACTGTGCTGCAGCTTGACTAAAAAAAAACTTTTTTGTACACTCATTGCTATCGCAGCTTATTTGTAGAAGATGGTAGTATCATTTAATGGATTTTTTACGGAGGGATGGTAACATGATTCGATTAACCACTTTTACTAAAACAACCTTCGTACACATTTTTATAATTATATTATTTCCTGTTATATTATTAACAATAAACAACAAGTGGATATATGCAAATTCATTTTATTTATTCATAGACCCATGGATTTATTTAGGTTATTTTTTAGATTTCACCGCACATATAAATGCTTTTAAAGACAATTTTTACACAAACTACTTCGGAACCCGTTTCCCATGGATTATTCCCGGCACAGTAGCATATAAAATATTTTCTCCCTTAACTGCCAATTACGTATTACATCTTACATTTTTATATACTGCTCTGTTTTCCTTTTATTTTATCGTCAAGCATACGCTTGGCAAAAACACTGCATTATTTACTACGGTTTTATTTGGCTTATACTCGTATTTTCTATACTCTATCGGCTGGGATTATGTCGATGGTGCCGAAATCACTTACTTTCTGCTAACAGTACTTTCTATGGTTTATTTCAAAAAAACCAACGGAAGTCCCTTCTGGGCTGTCCTCTGTGGCTTTGCTTATGCGTTGTTGATTTATACGCACATGTATATGATACTTTACACAATATTTCTATTGTTATTTTTCCTTTATGAAAGAAAATTGTCACAATCAAATGTTTTTTTTACTAAACTGATAACCTATGCAGGTATTACTTTTTTGTTTGTAACAGTTATGTTTTGTCTTTTTAATTACTATGTTAGCGGCAAGATATTGTTTTTTTTACCTCAGCTAAATGTAGCTACAGACCTGACACTTAATGAACACAGATGGAAGATTCCTTTTAATACCTGGTTTTATAACACAGGACATCTGGTTTTTCCCTTAATAGTGCTATTTACAAATCTGCTTCTGCTTATTTATAGTTTTGTTAAAAAAAAACTCCTGAACAACTCAATTCTGTTGCAGTTGTTGTATGTTTTAAGTTTTATTATGGGCACCGTTTTTGAGATATTCAACAAACCTGTCCTACAACAAGAATTCTATGCCTCAAATCTTATGCCTTTAATGTTTCTATCCGTTTCAACATGGTTTTATCCTTTTTTAGAGAAATTAGAGCTTAATGAACTGTTTGTTTTAGCAATTTGCGCAGTGACAATACTGGTTATACCGTTTGGGTTGTTTTCCTATACATGGTTTAGCCTGCCTATAAAAAAGTACTTTTATTATTATTTAGTATTGCTTGCTGTCATCGGAAGTATTTTATTCTTTTTCATCTCCGGCAACAAAAGGTATATTCCCTTCATGCTTTTATTTTGCATGTCATATAGCATTATTAATTATAAAACAGCGTTCACCGAGGTTTTTCAAAACAGCAATAACGTCAAAAGAGAAGATGCCCATGTTGCTATAGTGGGTGCAATAAGGTATTTGAAAGAAATAAATCCTGACTGTAGTTTATTGTTTTGGTATAACTTAGAAACAGACCCGATGGGGAGGCTGTTTCGTGCAATTAATGCATCCTATATGTGGAGATACAGATACCTTGGAACAGAGTTTCCTAAAATTAAGGATACTCCTCAACCACTCAATTCCGCTAACATTGTTTTTCTTTCTTCAAAAGACGATGATTACAAAACTGCGATTAATGCCCTTAACGCTTTAAATTACAAGGCAAAACTTATATCTGTAAAACACATAGAGAACGGGAAGGTAAGCTTTAATATTTACTTTATAACTAAAGACACAATGCAACATTAGAATTCAGACCAAGTCGCATTCAGAAGTAAACACAGGCGGCTGGGAGCTGGCGATGCCTCCCCTTACCGCCCCCTAGTGTCTAATTGCAGAAGTTTGCGATAGTTTTTCAGAGTTATATCCTTTTTATAATGGCTTGCGAAATTTCGTTGTCAATGAGTTTTACCTTTAAGGGCTGAGATTGCCACACCCCTTTGGGGTTCGCAATGACGGCGCTGGGCTGTGCGTTGACGTTTCTATCCGTCATTACGAGGAGCACAGCGACGTGGTAATCTCCTCTTTTAAAAAATTAATCAGAATTATTTGAAATATCTATTATTTTTGCAATTAGACACTAGTTACTCTTTTGACTGCTACTTGGTATAACATCACCCTCTACCAGTCTTTTGTCACTTTCGGGTATCCGCCTTTTTTATTCTTATCATCAATCATGGCACGCGGTACGCTGTCGTTTTCGAGGCCCTCAAGAAGCATCCTCGCCTCCTCTTTAGTCATAGTGCGGGGTAGGGCCCCTTTGCCTTTGTTGTCTTTCATTTTCTCAGAGGGTGGGACTGAGCCGTCCTGCTTAGCGCTCTGTTGTGATTTGTCATTTTCCTTTCCCTGCTTATCCTGTTGCTGTTTGCCTCTGTCTTTATCATCGCCTTGCTTATCCTTATCTTTATCATTTCCCTTGCTTTGGTCTTTACCCTTATCTTTGTCTTTATCACCTTTTTTATCTTTATCGTTTTTCTTATTTTGTGGTTTCTTCATTTCTTCCTTTAACTGACGAATTCTTCTGCTTGTAAGCTCATAATTGTGTCTTGCGTCTTTGTCGGAGTCGTTTAGTTCCAGTGCGCGTTTGTAGTACTGGAGTGCGCCCTCATATAAGGACAATGCCTCTGCTGGGTCGGTTTTTTCCATCGACTCACCAATCATATAATGGGTGTTACCGATATTGTAGCTGGAGCGCATCTCTAATGAGGGATTTGTTGTTGCAAGTGATTTCGTGAAATGATTTAGCGCCTGCTGATAATCACCTTTTTTGTAATATGCCGTGCCTGCGTTATAGTTGAGGAGGCCGGAATCCGGGGATTTTTTCAGGGCATCCCCATACTTTTTTATCGCCTCATCGTATTTGCCGTTTTTATAGAGGTAATTGCCCTCTCCGGCAGGGTTGTCAAATAAGGCGGCGCTTGCAACGGCAGGCGTTATGATAAATATAGCCATAAGTACAAAAAAAACGATGATTTTCATATCAACTTTTTTCACTGCGCCCTCTGCCGATAAATGCCTCAACAGTTAATAAAATCAGTGCAACGGCAAGCGGATACTGGAATCGCTCGTTGTAACGCTTTTCCATTCTCTCTTCCGTCTCGCTTTTTTCTGTATGTGATATCTTTTCATCATAGATAAGTTCAAGGCCGAGGTCGACGCCGGTTGCACGGATATAACCGCCTCCGGTAGTAAGTGCAATTTGCTCTAAAGTGCTCTCATCCAGCCGTGACTTGACAATGTTGCCGTTTTCGTCTTTTAGGAAACCGACATTACCTTTATCGTCTGTTACCTGAATTAGCTCCCCTGCGGCAGTGCCGACTCCTGTTGTATAGACCTTAACACCGGCCTCTTGAGCCCTCTGCGCAGCCTCCGCTACATCCCCCTCAAGGTCTTCGCCGTCAGTTATTAAAATTAATGACTTATCTTTAGCGGAGTTTTTGGAGTATATGCTTATGGCCTCATCAATTGCAGCGGCAATGTTTGTGCCACCCACAGGGATGGACTTTACGCTGAGATCGTTTAAGGCAAGCAAAAACCCGTTATAATCCACCGTAAGCGGTGCAAACAGAAACGCCTTGCCGGCAAAGCCGATAAGCCCGATGCGGTCGCCTTTGAGTTTCTTTATGAGGCCGTTTACGGCAAGTTTAGCCCGCGATAGTCTGTTGGGTTTAACGTCTGAGGCAAGCATACTTTTAGAGACGTCTATAGCAATCAGCACATCTGAGGAGCGGCGCTTTACCTCCTCCAGATGAAACCCCCATTGGGGTCTCATTAGTGCTACTATACACAACAGCAGCGAGACGGTTATAAACGCAGCTTTTAAATACAACCTGCCGTAGCTTACCCCATGAGTTATTTCCTTTAAAAGCTCAGGGGCGGCAAACCTTTGAAGTACCTTTCTTGTACCCCTCAACGTAAGCACATAAAGTACCGCCACTGCAACAGCAGTCCATAAAAGGTGCACCGCCTGAAAATTCCCAAATCTCACGGCACAGTCCTCAAAAATGTATTTTTCAGCAACACCCAAATCAAAAGCAACACTATGGCGGGTATAAGGAGAAAATGAAAATACTCCTTATACTCAAAAAAACGCTTTTCTTCAAAAGAGGTTTTTTCGAGTTTATCTATTTCACTGTAAATTTTCTTAAGTGATGCAAAGTCGGTAGCCCTGTAGTACTGACCGCCGGTCTGTGTGGCAATTGATGTTAACGTGTCATCATCAACATCAATTTCAATCTGTTGATAGACGGTGTTTCCAAATGGGTCTTTCATTGGATATGGAGCAGGTCCTTTAGAGCCTGCACCGACCGTATAGACTTTAATATTAAGAGCACGGGCGGCCTCGGCGGCCACCATCGGAGATATTGTGCCCGTGTTGTTTCTGCCGTCAGTTAGAAGAATGACTACCTTTGAAACGGCTTTAGTGTCTTTAATCCGGTTTATAGCCAAGGACAAAGCGTTCCCTATAGCAGTGCCGTCCTCAAGCATTCCTATCTGAAGACGTTGCAAGTTCTCAAGGATGTAGTTATAATCCGTCGTAAGCGGGCTTGCCGTATATGGCCTTGCAGAAAAAGCCACCATAGCAATCCTGTCACCGTTGCGGTTTTTTATAAAATCCCGCACAACCTCTTTTACGGCATCAAGCCGATTTTGTCTCTTACCTTTTATCGAAAAATCCTCCGCATACATGCTTGTTGATAAATCCACGGCCAGGGCTATATCTATTCCCTTTGTCTCTACCGTTGTCATATCAAGCCGTTTTTGAGGTCTTGCAAGGGCCATCACCAATAAAATCATGGCAAGGACTCTTAAAACTATCAGGTACTTTACCGCCGCCGTCTTAAGTGTAGCGGGGACGGTAGATAAAAGTGCAGCAGAGGGAAACCTCAGAGCCGGCACTCCGGTGTAACGTTCACTTATAATAAACAAGACCGTCAGCACGGGTATTAACAACAGCACCAGTGGGTCCTTAAACATAAAGCCACCGTTAAAAACCGGCAATGCTGAAGAAAACTCTCTGATAAAATCCATCACGGAGTCTCCCTTGTTTCGTCAATAAAGTTCTTAGCCGCAATAAAACTGTTTTCAATTTCATCAGTCGTTGGCCCATACTTTGCAAACTTAACCATATCAGATCGGTTCAGAAATTCTTTTAATAATGACTTGTGCGCCTCTGAGAGTTGCCTTGAGTTTTTTACCATCTCAAGAAATTCCACGGTGGTCATCTCAGGAGCCTTTAGTGTAAATCTGTGTTCTATGTAAACCCTTACGATAGAGGAGAGTTCCGTGAAATACTCTTTGATAAGCCCGGCCTTATCGAGATTCTTTTCCTGAAGTTTCTGAAGCGACTCATATGCAATTTCATGTGCACGAGGTGGCGGCGGCAATTTTGTTTTCCTTTTCTTTAACAAATAATATATTAACGCCGCAAGTACCGCTACAACCAGCACTCCGGCAATTATCCAGTAATAGAGCGGTCTCCAGCCGACATCCTCAGGACCCTTAATGTCGGCAATCTCTGCTGTTGCATTATCGGAGGGTTGAGCTGCTATGCTGATGCGTACCTCAGGGGTCTTTGCTTCTTTCACAACTCCCCCATCCTTATACTTTATCGTAAGCACAGGAATAATATACTGTCCTTCTATAAATCCCCTCATTACGAACCACTTTAAATGCTGCTTACTGAAGATACCGCTTGTCTTAGTGCCGGATGATACAACCGTCAGGTTGTCAACAGAGCTGGTAAGGTCGGGAAATTCCACATCTTTACCGTTTTTTACCGATATTGTATATGTAAATTTCTCGCCTATTGCCACTACCTCCTTACTTACCGTGGCAGTGAGCCCTGAGTCTGATGCAGCGATTCCGCTAATCATAACGAAAACGAAAAATATGGATAAAGTTATTCTTATCACATTAATAATGGCTTAGTTTCCACTCTCTCATTTTGAAAAAACGTATCAGAGTTTTCAAGTACGGCACATCGGTTGCTATATCAATGTGGTCAACATTGCATGAGCGAAACAAACGTTTTCGCTGATTAAATATTTTTAATGCGTTTTTTTTATATTCATCCCTTACTTTAGAGCTTGTTGTGTCAAGCAGATACTTCTGTCCGGTCTCGGCATCTTGCAGAGTAATAAGCCCGGCATCAGGCAGCTGCATCTCCACAGGGTCTGTAAGAGTTACGGCAATGACGTCGTGTCTTTTATTGGCAATAGCGAGGGCTTTTTCGTATTGCGCAGCATGAAAGTCTGAGATGATAAACACCACCGCTTTTCTGTGAGTAATCTTGTTGAGATAATCGAGGGCTTTGGCAATGTCAGTGCCTTTGCTCTGAGGCTCCATATAGAGTGCCTCTCTTACAACTCTGAGGATGTGTTTAAGACCTTTAGCCGGTGGGACAAATTTCTCCACTTTGCCGGTAAAAGCAATAAATCCCACTTTGTCGTTATTTTTATTGGCGGAAAGTGCCAGCACTGCACAGAGCTCGGCGGCAAGGTCACGCTTTAACCTGTTTACCGTGGCAAAGCTGCATGAGCGGGAAAGGTCAAGAACAAACATAATGGTCAGCTGCCTCTCCTCGACAAATTTCTTAATAAAAGGCTCTCCCATTCTTGCCGTAACGTTCCAGTCAATAGAGCGGATGTCATCCCCGGCCACGTACTGCCGCACCTCGTCAAACTCCATGCCCATACCTTTAAACACACTGCGGTAGTGGCCTGTAAAGAAATCTGCAGCCATACGGCGGGTCTTTAACTCTACCCTGCGGATGTGTTTAATTACCTCAGTGCTCAGCATATCAGTCTTCTATGTTTATGGTACCGGTACCTCTTCAAACACACGGCGCACAATATCGTCGGAAGAAACATTTTCGGCCTCTGCCTCGTAGCTGACGATAATGCGGTGGCGTAAGATGTCAGGTCCGATGGATTTAACATCCTGCGGAGTGACAAACCCGCGGCCTTGCGTAAATGCGTAAGCCTTTGAAGCAACGGCCATGTAAATAGTCGCCCGCGGCGACACCCCGTATTGAATCAGCCCTGAAAGCTCACCCAGTTTGTAGTCCTGCGGTTTACGTGTGGCAAAGACAATATCCACTATGTATTTCTCTATTTTTTCGTCCATATAAATCTCATCTATGACCTTTTGCGCATCTGTGATTTGTTGTGGCGTTATGACGGTAGAGATCGGTATGCCGGTGGAGGTAAAAGCCATGCGTTTGAGGATTTTGTGTTCCTCTGTTATGTCGGGGTAGGTGATTTTTACCTTCAGCATAAACCTGTCAGTCTGTGCCTCAGGGAGGGGATAGGTGCCCTCCTGTTCAATCGGGTTTTGAGTGGCAAGGACTAAAAACGGCTCATTTAGCTTATAGGTGTTATCCCCGATAGTGACCTGCCGCTCCTGCATAGCTTCAAGAAGGGCACTTTGCACTTTAGCAGGGGCACGGTTTATTTCATCGGCAAGTATGATATTGGAAAAAATCGGCCCCTGTTTGGTAGTAAAAGTACCTTCCTTAGGGTTATAAACCTGAGTGCCGATGATATCTGCAGGGAGCAGGTCAGGAGTAAACTGGATACGCTTAAAACCTGTATTAACAGCTTTAGCAAGCGCCTTTACTGCAGTTGTTTTTGCAAGCCCCGGTACACCTTCAAGCAGTACGTGGCCGTTACCTAAAAGCCCGATAATCAATCTCTCAAGGAGATATCGCTGTCCCACAATTACCTTTTCAAGTTCAGACAGCAGTAGAGTGATAAATGCGCTTTCCCTTTTAACCTTCTCGTTAATGAGTAATATGTCGCTGTCGGCCATCTCTATCGGCCCTCCCGTGTTTATGATATTTAACCTAAAAATTAGTATATATTATTTTATCATCAGAAAAGAATTTTTTCAAAGGGGACTCTTTAAATATTCGGCATAGAATAAGTCATACTAAGTTGCAGTCAGAAGTACTACGGTTCTGTTGTGAGATGTTTAGGTGTAATAGAATAAACGGTTATGCCGTAAGTGTCTGCTACTTTCTTGAGGCGTTTCAGGTATTTTTTGTCTTTTTGAGGATTTTCCAGTATTAATACAATAGCTGGTTTTTTGTTGGTTTTTAATCCGTAGTATATTGCCTGCCCTATGCTTTCCGCCCATTTTGCGGCAAAATCAAACTCTACAACAATATCGGGTAAAAGACAATCCACCCTGCTCCGGTCATCAAGCACATATTCGGTTATCCCTCCGTGCTCGCTACACCACACACTCTGGTATTCCTTTTCTTTGTAGAGATGTCCGGCACCGGTACTTGCACATAGAACCAAAATCATGCCCGCCGGAATGAACAGTTTTAAAATGCTTGCAAATATTTTATGCTTCATATGTGTATTATTACATATATTATGTACAAAAAGCCATATAATGGCTTAATTTATCAAATTTTCATAATTGATTTTGTGGGCATACTCCGCCTTTGCACTAATTCCAATTCTATAGCGAAAACCATAATTCCGTTCATTATTTTTAGTGGTTGAGATTGCCCTCCTCTGAAGGGGATTCCCCTGGTCGCTTTCGCTCCTCGCAATGACGAATAAAAAAACACAGTAAAAACAGCTATATGCCGTCATTGCGAACCCCCGCAGGGGGTGTGGCAATCTCTTCTTTAATAAATTCAATAAGAACATACTTTTGCTTTTTGCTATAATTCAAAAGTAAACACAGGCGGCAAGAAACAAGCTCCGGGGCGTACATAGTACAATTATTTTCATGTTTGACAACATAGTCAGGCCCCTTGTAAAATCAAACATGCGTAAGAGTATTAAAGAGTGTTTTGTAATTATATCGTTAAACTTTTTTGTAGTTTTCTTAATATTGATGACGATAGAGATATCTATTAGGATGTATGATTACATAAAGAAACCCAAAGACGAGACCACCAACGCCAAAAAATTTTCTAACTACGAACCAGTCCCATATCTTATGTTTAACAATACCCCTGACGTTGATATACACATAGAGTCGGAACAACAGAGGGGAGTTAAAGGCAATCTGACACATGTGGTTACTAACAAGTATGGATTCCGGTATCATGACAATTTGGAAGTTAAAAAAAGCAATGAAGTACGAATTTTTCTGATAGGAGGTTCGGTGGTTTTTAAGGGGTTAACAAATGATAGAACAATCAGCGGATACCTTGAGAGGATGTTAAATGACCGGTTTGGTGAAAAGTACTTTATACGGGTAATTAACTGTGGGATTGTCTCTGCCGTATCAGATCAGGAATTAGCTCTTTTACTGTACAAAGTAGTGGATTTAAAACCAGACATAGTGATTGTTTTTGATGGTTTTAACGATGTTTATACACCACAATACTATGAACCCAGAATAGGATACCCTTTTAATTTTGTAACTCACGAACAGACTTTCAACAGAGTGATAGACAAATTGTCCTCATTTGATAAACTTATATCTGCAAGCATGTTAGCGGCAAGAATAAATAAATCTTTTGAGTTAAAGATAAAATTAGAGAATATGGCAGGAAAATATTTAAAGACTGAACGTGAGAAGGGCTCTTTTTCCGTGGAAGAGGTAGCCGGTCATCTTTTTTCCAATTGGCAAAAAATGTCAAAGATAGCAGATTCATATAAATTTAATATAATATTCATTGTACAACCGGTGAACCCGGCCTTTAGAGAGCGGGAAGGCGTAAAAAAGTATTTTGATTTGCTGCACGATATGATAAGAAAAGAAAGAGGTATAGGAAATAAGAATTATTTTTCATTTTCAACTCTCTTAGGTGACCACCCTGAGTACTTTTGGGATGTAGTTCATACATACGATGAGGGTAATTATGTATATGCAGAAAAGATGAAAGATATTCTGATAAACTATAACTATTTACGCTAATACCACTTTACCTTTTTGATTGCAATCTGGTATAAGAACTGGCTGGTCAAAATTGTAAAAATGAAGGTGTAGGCTGTAAAGACAATACATAAAATCCTATATTATATTATTGTGTTAATCCTGTTGCTTGCGATATGGGGAGCAGGTATGGTAATACTGCCGCAGTGTAATCCTAAAGAGAGGTATGACAGCATAATAATATCCCCGGGCGCAGATAAAGTCCTGAAAAGATCATGCTTTGACTGCCACAGCAATGAGACCGTGTGGCCGTTCTATGCTAAAATACCTCCTTTTTTTGTTGCCATGCATGTGAGGGAGGGAAGAAAGGCTATTAATTTTTCAATCTGGAATACTTATTCGCATAAACGAAGAGAAAAGCTGATACAGAAAATAATTGAGGAAACTACTGAGGGGGAAATGCCACCGTTAGCATACCTTATAATGCATCCTCATAAAAAACCCTCTCAGAATGACATTAAAGTCATAAGGGTTAACGCATTTGTCAGAGGTAACACGGATATAGATGATGATTAGTTCTGTTGGACTATAGGTTATTCCAATTCTAATTCATTTGTCTAACTTTGTTGGCATCGTCACAAGCTCCGGTGCATACACTCCCCTAAAGGAGAACCCCCTGTAAGGGGAGGCATCGCCAGCTCCCAGCCGCCTGCGTTTACTTTTGAATTAGAATTGGAATTAACACCCGTTTAGTGTGGCATGTTTATCAAATTTTATAAAAATTTAACTGCATAGGCAATAAGATTTATTGATTTTCCCTGTCATAAGCATCAACTGTGATGTATCTGCAACTAAGTCTGCTGATGAGTATCCTCTGTGATTTCAAAACGTATCAGGCTGTAGAATTTTCCCTGCGGGATTTCAATATGCTGGTCGTTGGATATTTTCAGTGATACCTTTTGTACCTTGCCCTCCGTAAGCCTGTAGAAATGGTTTGAAGAGATAATTGTTTCGGTCTTATATCTTGAGTAGGTATCGGTTCCTTCCCTAAAGAGGATGTACTTTGAACCGCCGCCTAAGAGGACGTTACCGCCTGAGCCGAATAAAAACACCTCCTGATCTTCTTTCAAGTCCTCGATTTTACTCAGAATATCAGCCCAGCTCCATGACTCACCGTTTGGTTTTTGAACCTTGCAATCCTTTACAACTGCATAGCCGCCTGAAACACCAGGAAGTACTTCAGTTGTAAACGTGCCGCTGTCCAGATACATGGCTTCCATAATTTTATGAATATTACCGGTAATAAAACCGCTTGGGTCAGATATATGAAGCCATTTTTCTATTTTACCGATATCCCCTTTAAACCTGCCGTCCTTTACATAAAGCATAGAGAGAGTGTCAACGTTACAGTGAACTATTCCACCGGAGACTATGTTTAAATTGGACAGGCTTTTAATGTTGCCGATAAGCAGGGTGTTATCAATCCACAGGGAGCCGTCGTTTATTATTTTTTTTCCCAATCTTTCAACCACTAACGTACGGTCTTTCAGTAAAACCACGCAGTTCTTCAGCGAGATTCCACCATAAACTATGATTTTGCCATCTCCAACCTCTACCGACATGTCACTGCCGGAGCTTGAAATAACTGTTATTTTGCCTCTTCGTATTTTTATAAGTTTTGGAGGGAATATCTTACAGAGTATCCTGATATCGCTAAAGAGCTTCTTTATACGGATACGCTTTTTTCCCTGAAACATGTTTTTCAGAAAAATCTTTACGATTTCCCACATGTTGAGGTTTACGCAGAGCCAACTTCCGGAATATTTTTTTTTCATACCTTTGAGCATTTCATTGCCAACCATTCAGTATGATATGATAGTCTATAAATGTTTTTTTTGCAATGAATTTAATCCGGAGTCAATTTAATTAATTTTCAAAATACCTGAGCCATTTGTTACATATCCGATGGTTTTATAAAACATGTCTGAATTTTCAAATGTGCCAATGTTGCGCTTATTAACGGTTATGAGAAGCCCTCCAGATGTTTGAGGGTCTGAAAAAATAAATTTGATATACTCCGGGATTGAAGAATTAAATTGTACCCTGTTTGAGAAAAAGTTGAGATTTTTTCCTGCGCCGCCTGGGAAAATATTTTCCCTTGCCAGCTCCACAGCCGGCTCCATGACAGGCACAGCGTCTGAATCTATTACAAAATCCACTGCCGCACCTTTTAACATGTTACAGGCATGGCCGATAAAGCC
This sequence comes from Nitrospirae bacterium YQR-1, assembly GCA_039908095.1. Lineage (NCBI taxonomy): Bacteria > Pseudomonadati > Nitrospirota > Nitrospirae bacterium YQR-1. The sequence goes on along the minus strand of JAMOBJ010000009.1, from coordinate 36,163 downwards.
AAATCCGGTAACGTCTGTGCAAGAGGTGGCATCGGCATTGAGTGCGGTTGCCGAGGCTTTGGCATTAAGGGTAAGCATCCACTTCAGCGCCTCTCCAATCCGGGCCTCTGTAATTAGTTTCCGCTTTAACGCAGTAGTTATAATTCCAACTCCCAGTGGTTTTGTTAAAAGTATAAGGTCGCCCTCTTTTGCGCCTGATTTTAAAAGTATTTTATTTTTATCAACTGTGCCCGTTACGGCAAGGCCAAACTTTAATTCCGTATCCTCAATGCTGTGGCCACCCATGAGTGCAACTCCGGCAGTGTTGAGAATACTTTGTGCCCCCCGAAGAATTTCCTTAAACACATCCGTTTTGTAATCGCAAATGGGAAAGGCTGCCACGGCAAGGGCGGTTATAGGAGTGCCTCCCATCGAATAGACGTCACTAAGGGAGTTACAAGCACTGAGCGCACCAAAACTGTAAGGGTCATTTACAGGTGGCGTTATAAAATCCACTGTCTCAACAAAAGCCGTATCCCCAATAAGATATACCCCGGCGTCATCTCCAGGGCCAACCAGCACCTTTACACGCAAACGCTCTTCCCAGGCCACTCCAAGAGAGCTTATTAAATCCTCCAGGTCCGCCGGACCCAACTTTGACACTCAACCGGCTGCTCTGACTTTTTCCGTTAACCTGTAGTTCATAACCCTCCTGCAATACACAATATTAATATGCGCATATCTCTAAAAAGTAAGCCCCTGCCTGCTAAGGAGCATCTCACCCAGGAAACTCCCGGGTTTTATCTCTGCATTTTTAATTAGCACAGCCTTATCCAGTTCGTAGTGCTTAACACAGGAGGCGCAAATGTAAAACTTTGCGTCAAAATCCTCAGCCAGTGTTTTCATCAGATCGGAAACAGGGGAAAACTGATCCTTCTGCTGCCATATGAGTGTCTCGGCAAACCCGGCCTTTGCCAATAGCACGGCTTTATCCATCAGAAAGAAATCCACCACAGTGCCATAGGCTCTCATATTAACCGCCAGCTGCAATGCTCCTGCCACCACATCCACACTATCGTGGGAGCGTGTTATTATAAAAACAAACTCTTTATCAGTTTTTTCTTCCTCAGACAATTCACTTACCTCCAACAGATTAAGATTTTAATAACTCTCCTATTGTGCACTTTTATGAGAGAAATTTCAAGGTGTCGATTTTTATCAGCACAAACATGAGTATCACTTATAAAAATTAGTGGAATTTATAATTATAAAAGAAGACGTCTCCGGCTAACCTCCGTCAATTTTTTTCTTGTTTTCTCCCCTACTGTTATGCTACTGTAGCACAGCCTGTAAATGCAGGCTCACATACAAGGTCAGTGCAGTAAGGAGGAATTACACATTAAGTTGTATGCAGAACACAAGAGTGTGCAGTTAAACATTACTTATCCATCTATACCTTTGCAAAGAAAAACAAAACCCTTTAAAATTGTTTCATAATCTCTGTGAAAAATTCACATGTTTTTGTTTATACAAAATTACGGTATTTTGTACCGTTAAATATAATTACACTAAAAAAACAGGGAGGGAAAGATGAAATTTCTGGATAACATGAAAATCGGTACAAAGCTAATCGGGAGTTTTTTACTGGTGGCGGCAATAGCGGCGTTTATAGGATTTTTTGGGATAATCAACTTACATAAAATAGACGATGCCGATACTTTTTTGTATGAAAAGATGACAGTACCTTTAGGTCTTCTGGGTGACATCGGGGTAGCATTTCAAAGGGTAAGGATAAACACAAGAGAAATAGCTGAAGCCACCTCAAAAGATGAAATACAAAAACCTCTTGAGACGGTTAAAAAGTTGAGGGCGGACATAGAGAAACTTTCAACAGACTATGAAAAAACAATAGTTACAGAAAAGGGACGTGAGGGTTACAACCAATTCCTTGCCACAAGAAAAGCCTACGGTGTAATAATAGACAAAGTCGTGGATTTAGCGCAGGCCGGTAAGCACGAGGAGGCGGTTGCACTTCTCAAGGGTGATGGGTTAAAAGCGGCGGGTGAAGAGCAGGCGGCAATTGACGCCTTACAGGAAGCAAAAGTAAAATTAGCCAAAGAGACCTCCGATGCAAACACAGCGCTTACTGACAAGACAACTACTTTTATAATTATCATTACCACGATAGGTGCACTGTTATCCTTTTTTTTAGGGCTTATAATATCAAATTCAATAAGTAAACCACTTAAGCAGGGAGTGGTGTTTGCCGAGGGTATTGCAGGTGGCGACTTAAGCCAACAGATACACATGGAGAGGAAAGACGAGGTAGGGCAGCTTGCCAATGCACTAAACGATATGGTGGAGAAGCTAAAAAGCGTTATAGGAGAGGTCAATGTATCGGCAGATAACGTAACCTCAGGCAGTGCAGAATTAAGCGGTACGGCTCAAGTGATTTCACAGGGAGCGACTGAGCAGGCGGCGGCGGTTGAGGAAGTATCTTCCTCAATGGAGGAGATGGCCTCAAATATTAAACAAAATGCCGACAATTCCCAGCAGACGGAGCGGATGGCGGCTAAGGCTTCACAAGACGCACTGGAAAGCGGAAAGGCAGTAGATGAAGCAGTCCACGCTATGAAGGAAATCGCCGGCAAGATATCCATAATAGAGGAAATCGCAAGACAGACGAACCTTTTAGCGCTTAATGCGGCAATAGAGGCAGCCCGTGCCGGTGAGCACGGTAAGGGGTTTGCAGTTGTCGCCTCTGAGGTGAGAAAACTTGCCGAGCGCAGCCAAAAGGCGGCAGGTGAAATCAGCACTTTATCATCTACAACGGTAACTGTATCGGAGAAAGCCGGTGTTATGCTTAGACAGTTGGTGCCGGATATTCAAAGAACTGCGGAGCTGGTTCAGGAAATAAGTGCGGCAAGTAATGAGCAAAATGCAGGTGCCGAGCAGATAAACAAGGCAATAACACAACTTGATCAGGTGATTCAGCAAAACGCCTCAGCATCAGAAGAGATGGCCTCAACAAGCGAGGAGCTTTCATCGCAGGCGGAGCAATTGCAGTCTGCAATATCATTCTTCAAAATAGGAGAGCAACGCAGAGTAACAACTGCTGTAAAAAAACAGCTGCCTAAAATAGCGCATTTAACGCATGAAACGGCAAGGGCTGCCACAAAACCCAAAAAGGTTGATTTAGCTGCAGAGCACAAAGACGACAGCGAATTTGAGTCATATTAAGAGGAGGTGTTAAATGGCAGATGACAATGAAATGATGCAATTTCTTACATTTAGACTTGATGATGAGGTTTTTGCCCTTCATATTGAGAAAATACGGGAGGTTTTGGAATTTACAACCGTTACTAAGATGCCAAGGACGCCGGAGTTTATGCGCGGAGTTATTAATTTACGCGGCAGCGTTGTGCCCGTCATAGATTTAAAACAGAAATTTGGAATGTCCTATACTGAGAAAAAGGTTGATACCTGTATAATAATTACAGAGGTTGATATGGAAGGGGATAGGGTTATCCTGGGGACCATGGTTGACAGCGTTAATGAAGTCATGGAGCTTGAAAAAGGTGCAATAGAGCCGCCGCCAAAGATAGGCACACAGCTAAGTAACGAGTTTATCGAGGGTATGGGTAAACAGGATGAACAATTCATTATAATTTTAGATATAGATAGGGTGTTTTCCTCAGATGAGTTAACTATGGTAACAGATGCGAGAGGGCATATGCCTGCAGAGACTGAGCTTGAACATGTGGAGGTGTGAGATTGGCAGCAGAATTATTGGCGGATGCTGCAGCCTTGGGTAAAGGTGATTTTTCTTATAGATACCCTCCCCCAACCCCTCCCCTTGAGGGAGAGTGTTAGTATGAGGGATGGTTGGCTTTACTGTGAAAACAACTTGACAAAATAACTTTAATATTGATAGGTTAAAAGTACGTATGAAAAACATGATGCTATAAGGCGTAATCGGCAGCTTAAATGTGTAAGTGTAAGCTGTCTTTTGGTCGTGGATGTGATGTTGTGGCAGCGGTTTGTATATTGTACAGAATGAGTGTTTGAGGTAACAGATGGCAGAGAAGAAGATACCAATATCGGCAGCGGCGGCGTTTGAGGCCTTCTCTAAAGCGCTTGAGGAGTTTGATGAGGTGAGGGCGGAAAGAAAAAAGTGCTGGGAGTTCTATAATTGCGGAATGGACAAGAGTGGGACGTGCTCCGCTTTTACGAAATCAGCCGGTAGAAGGTGCTGGCTGGTAGTAGGTACGCTTAGCGGCTCTGAGCCGGAATGTGAGCGGGCTAGAGAGCTAAAAAGTTGTAAGGAGTGCACTTTCTACCAGAAAATAAAAAAAGGCGAGATATAACCATTCACGTGAAATTCATGATATTTCACGAAGTGCCATCTTATAATCACTGCAATTTAGCCGGTTTCAAGTTAATACAATACAACAACAAACGGTACAGGCGTGGAAGACAAGTTAGTTCTGAATGAATTATGGGAATTTCGGTTAAACTCCGCTGCTTCAGTTTTATTTGATGTATCAAAAGAGACTGAAAATGAATTTCTTGATCTAGGGTCCAATTTACAAAATTTTTCTTTTACATGCATCGAAAATGCCTCCCATGCCGCCACTTTTGTTCAGACTCTGGAAAGCGGAGAGGGCTTCAATGTTACAATGATAGCAGAGTTGTTTGAAAAGGTTTACAAAGAAATAGAAAAAACAGCGGAAATCGTGGTCAACGGCTCCCAGGGTATAACCGATATAATAAGCAATCTTAATCAAATCATGGATCTGGAGTTGTTTTTAAAAAAACTGGCACGTACTATATCAATAATAGGCACGTTGATACGCATAGAGGCAGCCCGTGTAGGTAACGCCGACTTTAACGTAACAACCGATGTAGTGGACAGCCTTGCACGACAAATATTAAAAGGTACTTCAGAGCTGGTTATGAGTATCAAAGAGGCAGATACCACTATAGATGCTATAAACAATCTCAGGGAACCCTTTGTCAATCTGTATGAACACGAGCTTGCCAGCACCAAAAGCCAGGTTAAGCGCATACTGGAAAAACTTGGCGACATGGCTGACCAGGCCAGGTGGCTGTGTGAAAGGATTAGCCATCGCGCTTATAAGATTTCACCGGAGTTGGGTGAGGTGGTTACTGCAATTCAGTTTCACGATATAACACGGCAGCAGATGGAACACGTGGCGGAAGTGTTGCATGAAATAAACGAAAAAATGACCGGCTTTGACAGTAATGATGAAAAAGGCAAATACACTCTGCTTCGATGGATGCACGATGCTCTGAAAATTCAGATTTCACAGTTACAGTTTGTCCTGTCGGAAACTGAAAAGGCTGCAAATAAAATTTCAGTCTCTCTTTTCACAGTATCAGAACTTCAGGAAGCACAGGCCGAGGATGCCAATACTATACTTTCCGAGGAGCAGTCAGGTAAGGACAGAATAGCAATGATGAGCAATATTCTGGAAGCGCTGTTATTTGTACTTACAACTGTAAATTACACGACCACCGAGATGATAAGCAACATAAGTGGTGCAGCTTCAAAACTTGGCGGTATGTCCACCCAGGTTACCAATATAAGAACAATCAGCGATAGTATGAACCTGTTAGCCCTCAATGCCATAATAAAGGTTGCCCGTACAGGGGCGGCAGGACACGGCCTTGGGGTTTTGGCTGAGGAAATTAGTAAGCAGTCAAAAGCTGCTCAGGAAAAAATAAACGGCGGTGCAAAAGTAATAAACGAGGTGCTGGTATTATCTGCAGATTTCACAGAGTCTCTTAACTTAAGGCTCAGGGAGCAAGTCGGCTCATCTGAAACAATAACTCAACAGACCAAAGAAGCGCTGGATAAGTTGATGGAAGGTGATAAAGAACTCATGTCGGCAATGAATGGAATTTCTCATAGCGCAAAGAATCTGGAGGTTGAGATAGGGCACGTGATCTCCAATATCTCCTTCGACAAAATAATAAAAAATAAACTAACTGAGGTTGCCGATGAAATAGAGGCAGTACTATCAGAGGTGAGAGATAAAATCCCTGACCATATTTATGACCATGTGGATTACAGTCCTGATTTGGATGACATGCTAAAGCGCTACACCATGGACTCGGAGCGGTTAATTCATAAAGACTCGCTAGGGCACAGCACTGATGGGGCAGAGGCTCTTATGTGGGACGGGGAAAGCACAGCCGGCTCTGCTTCTCAGAACAAGGACGGCTTTGATGACAATATTGAACTTTTTTGATTTAAAATAAATAAATTTGGTATAATGATTTTCCGATGGATTCATAGGGGAATCCCATCTGTGGGGTGTCATTCCCGTAAAAACGGGAATCCAGAAATATTTAAAACAGGGGGAGTCCCGCTCGGAGGCGGCAATGACAGATAAGAAGCATTTAGAAACAAACACTTGGAGGAAGTTTCATAGGAGGGGTGCAGCTTATGTTTTCACATAAAATGAATAAAGCAGGGGAGCTGTCGTTGATAGGTGAGCTAACTATACAAAACATAACGGCGGTGAAGGATGCGCTGCTTAAGGCAATTAATAATGCAAGCGCTGTGAATTTGAATCTTGAGGGTGTGACAGACGTGGATGTAGCTTTTTTACAGTTGTTGCGTTCAGCCCAAAAGTCATGTGAAATCAGGAAAAAACCATTGACACTTCAAAACGTGCCAGGGCTGTTTCATGAAAAGGCGGAAGAGTCCGGTTTTGCGGAAAGCTATGGCACAGATTTGTCGGAAAGATAGGTGTGGAGGCTTCAGATGAGTAAAACCATAATGACAGTAGATGACTCTGCAAGCGTCAGGCAGATGGTCAGTTTCACCTTAAAGGGAGCAGGTTATACGGTTGTGGAGGCGGTAGATGGTAAGGATGCTCTGGCAAAGTTGGCTGTTACGCCGGTAAATATGGTAATTACCGACCTTAATATGCCAAACCTTGACGGCATTGGTTTAATAAAAGGGATAAGAGCGCTTCCTGACTTTAAATTTATTCCAATTATAATGCTGACCACGGAATCTCAGGATTCAAGAAAACAGGAGGGCAAAGCGGCAGGGGCTACCGGTTGGATAGTAAAACCGTTTAAACCGGACCAACTGCTGGGCGTTGTTAAGAAGGTGCTTGGATGAGTGATGACGGGTTAGAGAAGGGACGGGAGATATTTATAGAGGAGGCTCAGGAGCTGTTAGCTGAGCTTGAGACCTCTTTGCTGGAACTTGAGGAAAATCCCGCCGATACAGAACTGGTTGGGCGTGTATTCAGGGCTATGCATACAATAAAAGGCTCCGGTGCGATGTTTGGTTTTGATGACATATCAACCTTTACCCATGAGGTTGAGACTGCTTTTGATATGGTAAGAAACGGTGAATTAGCGGTAACTACGAACCTTATTAATCTCACTCTTATGGCAAGGGATCAAATTAGGGCGATGATGGAGGCTTTCCGCGGAGGCCCTCAGGTTGATGAGGAGCGATCAACGGAAATAATAAACGGATTTAAGCTCATAATGGCAGGAGTTGGGGCTGAAAAAGGGCATACTGATGAGAGTGTGACAAAGAGTGAGATAACTACTGAGAGCCACACAACGCCCCAGGCAGAGATAATAAGCGGGCCGGCAAGCATTGTCACATACAGGGTAAGATTTCGCCCGGCCCCCGAACTGTTTACCACAGGCACTAATCCCATCCTGCTGCTTAATGAGATCCGCCAGATAGGTAAAGCCACCATAGTAGCACAAACCGGCTCCATACCAGCCCTTGAGGACTTTGACCCTGAGACGTGTCTGACCTACTGGGACATAGTAATTACAACAGAGCAGGGTGTAAATGCAATAAAAGATGTTTTCATTTTTGTAGAGGATTTGTGTGAGGTTAAAATAGAGGTTATAGATGAGGGCGGTATATTTGACGAGGAGCAGCGGCACCTTAAGCTTGGTGAGATACTGCTGTCACGTGGTGACGTCTCTCTGGATGATCTTAAGGGTATTTTAGGTAAGCAAAAGAAAGTCGGTGAGATTTTAGTAGAGGCCGGTATAACCGATGAGGCACACATAGCCTCAGCGCTTGCCGAACAAAAGCATTTAAAGGACGTAAAAGAACAGCGGCAGAAGACCGATACCGCCTCAATAAGGGTTCCCTCCGACAAACTTGATAAACTTGTGGATTTGGTGGGAGAGCTTGTTACTGTACAGGCCCGGTTAAGCCAGACGGTAACTGATTTCAGTGACGGAGTGCTTCTTGCCATTTCAGAAGAGGTTGAGCGTCTGACGTGGGAACTAAGGGACAGCACTATGAGTATTAGAATGCTGCCGATAGGCTCTACGTTTAGTAAGTTTAAGAGACTGCTCAGAGACCTCTCGGCAGACCTGGGTAAAGAGGTCAATCTGACCACAGACGGCGCTGAGACTGAGCTGGATAAGACTGTTATAGAGAAACTTAATGACCCGTTGGTGCATATTATAAGAAACAGTGTGGACCACGGGATAGAGCAGCCGGATGTGCGTGTTGCCGCCGGAAAGAGCCGCTATGGCACGGTGCACCTAACTGCGGGGCACTCCGGGGCCAATGTTTTAATTCAGATACAAGACGACGGTAAGGGGCTGGATAAGAATGTGTTGTATGCCAAGGCGGTGGAAAAGGGAATTATAGCGCCCGATGCGGAGCTATCCGAAAAGGAGATTTTTTCGTTGATTTTTGCTCCCGGCTTTTCAACCGCCCAGAAGCTGACAAGCGTATCAGGCCGTGGCGTGGGTATGGATGTGGTTAAGCGAAACATTGAGGCACTGAGAGGCACTGTTGATATAAAGAGTAAACTCGGGGTTGGTACAACTATAACTTTAAAACTGCCCCTTACGCTTGCCATAATAGACGGGCTTTTAGTAAAAGTAGCTGATGACTTTTTCGTTATACCTCTGTCCTTAGTGCATGAGTGTGTGGAGCTGACAAAAGGGGACATTGCAAAGATGCACGGCAGGCATATATCTAATGTAAGGGGTGCCATTGTGCCCTATATTGTTGTAAGAGAGCATTTTCTTATTAATACTCAGCGGCCTCTGGTAGAGCAAATAGTGGTAACCGAGGTAGATGACCGCAGAGTGGGTTTTGTTGTTGACTATGTTATAGGAGAGCACCAAACTGTTATAAAAACCCTTGGCCGCGTGTATAAAGATGTAGAGGGAATTTCAGGTGCGACCATTTTAGGAGACGGCACTGTGGCATTGATACTGGATATCCCTAAGCTTATTACTGTGGTGGAAAAAATAGAGTCTAATTCTTACGAAAAAGCGTTGGCTGTTTAACTCATGATACAGACGTCGGAGGATGATTTTACAAAAATCAGGAATATATTTTATTATAGTAATATAACTCATACATGGTTGCAGTCAAAAGAGTAACGAGGCGGCTAGGAGAAAGCGGCACCTCTCCTTTAGGGGAGACATCAAGGAGCTTTCAACTATGCCGACAAAGTTGATCGAATGAATGCAGCCTAGTATCAGGCCGGAATCGTGAAGGAGGTGGTAGTATAATGACTGTAGTTGAGTTAGAAAACCCGGAACTTAAAATGTATATCAAAAAGGTAGTATATGAGGTGTTAAAGGAAGAGGTTAATGCCTCTCCACAGAGTGAGTCGGCAACGCTGTTACTATTGCATGTAAGAGATATGGAAGCTTTTAAAATTCGCATTGAAGACGAATTGTCGGCTATAAAGCAAAGACTTGGCAGTATCGAAACAACAATGGCAACCAAAGAAGACCTAAAGATAATGGCTGCTAAAGATGACTTAAAGGCAATGGCTACTAAAGAAGACCTAAAGGCAATGGCTACTAAAGAAGACCTAAAGGCAATGGCTACTAAAGAAGACCTAAAGGCAATGGCTACTAAAGATGACTTAAAGGCAATGGCTACTAAAGACGACTTAAAAGCAATGGCTGCTAAAGATGACTTAAAAGAGGCTATCGCTAAAATGGCCACTAAAGATGACTTAAAGGCAATGGCTACTAAAGATGACTTAAAAGAGGCTATCGCTAAAATGGCCACTAAAAATGACTTAAAGGCAATGGCTACTAAAGATGACTTGAAAGAAGCTATCGCTAAAATGGCTACTAAAGATGACTTGAAAGAAGCTATCGCTAAAATGGCCACGAAAGATGACTTAAAGGCAGTGGCAACCAAAGATGACCTAAAAAATGCCTTAAAAGATGCTGTAATTATGATAGGAAATAGTGTAAGGGATATGCTTACCAAACAATAGATTGTTTAAGCAGAAATATTTTATACAGCAATATGATGTTTAAGTGATGGGGGGGTAAGGAATGCCGAGGGCGGCTGCAACAGAGGATGTTCAACTTCAACAGTATAACAGGGCGGTACTTTCAGATAAGGATTTCCGGCGGCTCGGTGATTTTGTTCATTCAGAGGTTGGAATCAAGATGCCTGATGTCAAAAAAACCATGCTGGAGGCTCGTCTTCAAAAAAGACTGAAAGCACTGGGGTTAAGCAGCTTTAAAGAGTACATAGAATATGTGTTTAGCCCTAAGGGACGTGATGAGGAAATTATAAATTTTATAGACGTTGTTACAACGAATAAGACCGATTTTTTCAGAGAACCTAACCACTTTGAGTACCTGACTGCTAATGCATTACCAAACCTTATAAGAACCACAGGGGCTGGCACAAGGAGAAAACTCATGCTCTGGAGTGCCGGATGCTCAACAGGGGAGGAACCCTACACTCTGACTATGGTGTTGGACAACTTTGGACAGAAACACTACAATGGAGCTTTCAGTTATATAATAATAGCAACAGACATCTCCAGCAGAGTGCTTGAAAAAGCACAAAGCGGTGTGTATGAAGAGGAAAAGGTGATACCGGTACCGATGGAGATGAAGAAAAAATACTTGTTAAGAAGCAAAGACAGATCAAAAAAAATTGTAAAAATAGTGCCGGAATTGAGGGCTGCGATAAGGTTTCGCCGTTTGAATTTCATGGAAGGTGATTTTGGATTTAGAGAGGAAATGGATATAATATTTTGCAGAAATGTGGTTATATATTTTGACAAACCTACACAGGAGAAACTTTTAAACAAGTTCAGCCGGTATCTGGCTCCCGGGGGGTATCTCTTTATGGGGCACTCAGAAACTATCGGCGGATTAAATGTACCCTTCGTTCAGGTGGCACCGACGGTTTACAGGGTGTCTCGTTGAAGATATCTGAAATAAGGCTGCCGATAGTTTTTTTAAAACCAGGAGAGCTCCACATAGGGGCAGACCATGTGGCTGTGCATACAGTGCTGGGGTCGTGTGTTTCAGTAACAATGTATAACCGGCAAAGGGGGCTCTCGGCAATGTGCCACGGTTTGTTGCCAAACTGCAATTCTGACTGTGGAAGTTGCCCGGAAAAACTACAATATGTGGAATGTTCCATAGTGCACATGATAAATTGGTTTTATAAAGCCGGAGTGGATAAGTCTGAGATAGAAACAAAGTTATTTGGCGGCGGGGATGTAATTGATTATTCAAGACACCGTTGTGTTAGTAGTACCCCTTTGGTAAGGCGGCGTCAGAGTGTCGGCTGCCAGAATATCAGTGCAGCGTTAAAGGCACTTGATGAGGCAGGCTTTACAATAAGTGCTAAAGATGTAGGGGGAAATTCCGGCAGAAAGATGTTTTTCTTTACAGATACAGGAGAGGTACTGCTAAAGAAAATCAGGAAAACCTGCACCTCAAACAAGCCGCAGATGGCATATTAAATTAAATAACATGTAATGGGAAGTATATGGGTATAAACGGTTTATCAAAGAAAATAAAAGTTCTGATAGTAGATGACTCCGCTATAGTGAGACAGACACTCTCGGCTATACTGTCCTCAGACCCTATGATAGAAGTAGTAGGAACGGCCTCCGACCCATATGTAGCGGTGACAAGGATACAAAGTGACCCACCCGATGTAATCACTCTTGACGTTGAAATGCCGCGTATGGATGGGATAACTTTTCTTAAAAAAATAATGTCCCAGCATCCGATACCGGTAGTGATGTGTTCAACACTGACAGACAGGGGGTCGGAGACTGCCCTTAAAGCGCTTGAGTATGGTGCTGTAGATATAATAAGTAAACCAAAAGTAGGAACCAAACAGTTTTTAGAAGAATCCCGTATGCTTATCTGTGATACGGTAAAGGCTGCTGCGATATCCAGGTTAAGAAAAATATCGCATACAGAGCACAAGATAACGCCTAAATTGACGGCAGATGCAGTAATATCTAAAGCACCCTCGCAGGCAATGATACAAACCACAGAGAAGGTGGTGATAGTGGGGGCATCAACAGGTGGAACGGAGGCATTGAAGGTGTTTTTAGAGGACTTTCCAATGGACTGCCCGGGTATTGTTATAGTGCAGCACATGCCGGAGCACTTTACGGCAGCCTTTGCAAAGCGGTTGGACAGCATATGCCGGATAAATGTTAAAGAGGCGGCGGATAACGATTCTGTAATAAGGGGCAGGGCGTTGATTGCTCCAGGCAACAAACACACGCTTATAAAAAGGAGCGGTGCGAGGTACTTTGTTGAGGTAAAAGACGGCCCTCTTGTCAGCAGGCACAGGCCCTCTGTGGATGTGCTCTTCAGGTCGGCTTCACGATACGCAGGGAAAAATGCTGTGGGGGTTATAATGACCGGTATGGGGGATGACGGGGCACGCGGTATGTTGGAGATGAAAGAGGCGGGAGCAATAAATATCGCTCAGGATGAGGTCTCCTGTATTGTTTTTGGAATGCCAAACGAGGCAATTAAACGAGGCGGCGTTGATAAGATTCTCTCTCTCGATAAAATCTCTAAAGAAGTAATGAGAATCTGCGGATAATACACAGTTTATGGTTACTCCGATACAGGCTCCGACTCTTGCTTTTTATGCAACAGAGTGTTATAAATATCAAGAAGCTGTTGATATTTGGGGTTTTCCGAGTCTATCTCATCCAGCCGCTTAATAAACTTTTCACATTTAAATAAAAAGCGGTCGTCTCTGCCCTTTTTCTGCATGTAACTAACTGTAGCCCTCAAGGCATTTAAATTTATGACAAAATTTGAGGTCATACCATCGGCGGCCTTTTCAAATAATTCTATTGCCTCAATAAACATACCCTTATTAATTAAATCAACGCCCTTGTTATTGATTCCGATAATCTCAGCCTTAGTGTCAGCTACAAAAGCAAGCCCCTCCTCACCCATGCCCATATCCTTAAATGTCTCCTGCACCTGAGCCAATACACCTTCGTCGGAGTGGTTATTCCTTACAACATTCTTCATTAATGCCATACCCTTGGCTTTGTCACCTGCATTAATTAATGTCTGAGCTATCTCTATGGCTACTTCAGGGGAAACTTTGCCCTCAAGTTTATTGTAAATTTCTTCAGCAGATTTTAATGACTCCATAGCCTTATCTTTTTGGTCGGCTTCAGCGTATATGTGCCCTTCAATAAGTACCGCCTGAAGTAATACCTCATCATTGCCGGGAAAGTCCGCTCTTACCTCACTCACTATATCCAGAGCCTTACCTGTATTGTTTTTCATAACTAACACCTTAGCTAGCTGGGTATAGTCGGAGGCATCCTTAAAGAGAGATGTTTTGCCAAGCTTTACAGCAGTTCTTAAAGAAGTCTCTGCCTTATCTACGTCTTTATTTTTGAAAGCAATTCTGCCAAGTGCCCTTTGCCTCAGTATCGCCTTTGGAGATTGATTTATCGCCTCTTCTAAAGTCCCCTGTGCTCCACGTGTGTCACCCAGGCGCTCCAGAGTCTTGGCAAGCCAATCGTATGCCGGTATGAATAAATCATTTTCTACAATAAGCCCCTTAAACGTATCACGGGCCTCTATAAATCTATCCGTAAAGTAATAAACCTTTCCAATATTATACACCGCCCACAACACCCTGTACATGTTCAACACCTGCAAGTAAACCTTCTCGGCATCTGTATAATTACTTTTCAACATATACATTTCACCTTTGACCTTTAAAAAATCCAGCAGATTTTTGGGATATCTCTCTATCAACCTGTCACATAAAACTATTGCCCTGGAATAATCCCTGCGGGATATCGCCTCATCTATCTCGGCAAACATCTTCTTCTTTTCATCCACTGCTTTTATCCGCTGAACAAGTGATGCACTGGTAAAGGGTTTTATTAAATAACCATCCGGATGAAAATCCATCATACTCATAACCATATTTATCGTGTTTTCCGCCGTTATCATTATGTATATTGTAGAAAAACCAATCTTGTTGTTGTATTTTAGCTCCTCAAACACCTGTTGACCGTCTTTCTTACCGTCACCCAGGTTATAGTCACAAAGTATTATGTCATAATGCTTGTGGGAAACTTTAGCAATGGCTTCTACTCCGTCGTGTGTAGTGTCAACAAGTTTTGCGCCAAGCCCTAAAAGGCTCCTCCTCAGATAATCCCTAAATTCCTTAAAATCCTCTATCACGAGAACTTTCTTTTCTTTCAGGACTACCTCTGTGGCCTGCTCCCTGCTATATATTGTTCTTGCCATTAATTAACTTTTTTCAGTTGTCACTAAACTTCTGCTTATTATTCAAAATTAGCATCAGTTTCATTGCAATACAACATTCAACACCAGCACAAAGAATCCCCCTTAACATGTAACGGTATTATACATTAAAAAGAAAAATTTTTGCAATGGCAATACCAATAAATTATCTGTAAAATGACATAAAAAACCGAAAAATGTGGTAACATAGCAACATTTTTTATAGGAGGGGGGCAGGGGACGTCATGGGGGTTGTCCCCTGCCCTTTGGAAAGACCTGAATTCTATAATTTCTCTTCTTTTTGTTTTCTTATAAATGTAGGAATATCCATATCATCGTCATAATTCATTAAGTCGGTTGTCGGTATTTTATCTTCCTTGGAAAAATCAAACAAAGACTTCGACAGTATCCTGTCAGCACTTCTAGTATAAACCCTTTCTTTCTCCACAGGAGTTTTCCACCTATGCATCTCAGGCATAGATGCAATCTTGTTTTCCTTCTTTTCCTCAAAGCCTGTTGCAATAACAGTGACTTTTACCTCACCGTTGAGGTTGGGGTCTATGACGGCTCCAAATATAATGTCCGCCTCATCATGTGCCGAATCAAACACCAGCTCGGAGGCTCCCTGTACGGCATCCAGTGACAGATCATTGCCCCCGGTTATATTGATTAGTATTCCCCTCGCTCCGTCTATTGAGGTTTCCTCCAAAAGCGGATTTGATATCGCCTTCTTGGCCGCCTCTATATGCCCCTGCTCTCCCTTACCCTTCCCTATTCCCATTACCGCCTTTCCAGAGTACTGCATTATAGTTTTAACATCAGCAAAGTCTAAGTTAATAAGCCCCGGCACCAGAATTAAATCTGTTATTCCCTGAACTGCATCCCTTAAAACATCATTGGCTATTTCAAATGATTTAATCAGTGAGGTTCCCTTCTCTACAACAAGCTGAATCTTATCGTTTGGTATCACTATTGTTGTATCCACAAATTGATTTAGCTCTTTTATGCCCATGGCGGCGTTGCTTAAACGTTTACGTCCCTCATAGAAAAACGGCTTTGTCACAAC
This sequence comes from Nitrospirae bacterium YQR-1, assembly GCA_039908095.1. NCBI lineage: Bacteria > Pseudomonadati > Nitrospirota > Nitrospirae bacterium YQR-1. Next base: position 20,547 of record JAMOBJ010000009.1, on the reverse strand, counting down.
GGCCACAGTCAGTGCTCCCAGCCCTCTGGCTATCTCGGCAATTACAGGGGCAGCCCCAGTACCTGTACCGCCTCCCATACCGGCTGTAATAAAGACCATGTCAGCTCCCTCAAGAATTTCCCGTATCCTGTCGTTGTCCTCAAGGGCCGCCTCTCTGCCCACCTGAGGATTTGACCCCGCACCAAGACCTCGTGTTATCTTAGTACCCACCTGGAGCTTATTCTCCGCTATAGATGAGTTAAGCACCTGTGCATCCGTATTAATAGCTATAAACTCTACATTGCGCAAAGACGAGGCTATCATGTTATTGATGGCATTGCCACCGGCTCCACCTACGCCAACTACTTTGATATTGGCTTTACCATCACTGCTTTCCACCAATTCAAACATACTAACTCCCTCCTGTTCATTTATTCTTAATTTAGTCTGAAAAACTTACCCACTAATCCCTTTAACCACTGTTTCATGCTTCCTAAATCCCCCACTAGTCTCTCAACCGGAGATAGCTCATACATGCTCTTATGGCCATAGTACAAAAGCCCCAACAAAGTTGAAAAGACAGGATTTTGCACCTTCTCTATCACATCTTTACCCTCTGGAACTCCTATTCTCACCGGCATGTTCAGAAGCGCCTGAACATGAGATTCAAAGCCCTTCATTTGGGAAACGCCTCCGGTTAAAACCACCCTGAAATGCCCTGTCTCACCTCCGGCAAGCCTTCTCATCTCCTCTGAAATCATGCCGATTAACTCCTCGCTCCTGTCCATTATTATGCTGCTTATGAAAGACTTCTGCACTTTTTGCTCTCCCTTGCCGGAAACCCCGATAAGTATAGCCTCATCTTCATAATCATCCGGAAACCCAGGCATACCATATGCTTTTTTAATTTTTTCCGCTTCTAAAAGAGACACGCCAAGCCCTACGGCTAAATCATTTGTAAACTGATTTCCGGCTACCTCCAACACTGCCGCACCTGCAAAACGGTTATCTTTAAAGAATGCCACATCAGTAGTACCGCCCCCTATGTCAACCAGAAAGACCCCCAGGTTCTTTTCATTATCTCTTAGCACCGCCATGGATGACACCAATGGTGTGTACACCAGCTCAGCCACTGACAACCCTGCCATCTCGCAACACTTTAAAAGATTATGCACAGAGTTTGTGGCCACTGTTACTATTTGTACGTTTGCCTCAAGACGTGTTCCTTTCATCCCCAGTGGATTATTTATTTCCGTCTCACCATCTACATTGTAATCCAAAGGAATCACATGCAGGACCTCCTTATCAAGAGGCAGGTAAATCGTCTGTGCATTTTCCAGACAATCATTTACATCGTGTTGATTTACCATCCCATTTGCTACAATTGCAGCACCTGTGCTCTTTATTGTCCTGACGTGGCTGTCTGATATACCGACATACACCTCTTTTACCTCCACACCTGATATCTCACAGGCTCGCCCCACGGAAGTCTTAATTGCGCCCAGTGTACTCTCTATATCCACCACCACACCTTTTCTTACGCCCTGTGAGGGAACTGTACTGACAGCTATTATTTCCAGGGAATCCTGCCTTACCTCGGCTACCGTTGTGCTGACCTTTGATGTTCCTACATCTAAACACGCTAAAAAGAGTGTCCCCCCCATTACATCTCTCCCTTTAACGGTTTCACTATTAATCTATGGGAAAACCTTAAATCTATGTAATCCACAGGAATGTTTCTTTTGATTATTTCATCTTTAAGTGATAAGTAACTATTTAATTTTCTGTCAAACTCACCAAATCCCATATATACTAAAATCCCGTTAATTAGGATTGATATGTCCTCAGGTTTAGTTCCGTTTATCTCATCCACCATACCTCTGACCTTAGGATTTCTACTTATGGCTGTCGATAATTTTATGGCCTCAAGATATGCCTTTTTATTTGAACCGGCTATGTTTATTACAGGAAGCGCATTTGGCTTTTTACCAAGCCTCTGGAGCTTTATACCGTTTTCATCTACAAGGTAAATGCTCTCACTCTCCAACGCTGCCGCCACAGGCTCCTTCTCCACAACCCTTATTGAGAGTGAATTTGGAAGCTCCTTTCTCATGTAAACCTTTTTTACCCACGGAGAGCCTGACAGGCGCTTTGATAAAATATCCATATCAGCGCTCACTATGCTCTGTCCGCTTACATTTAAAAGCCTGTTTATCTCTGTCTCCTCCACATGCTCATTTCCATCTATATAAATGTTTTTAATCTTCAGGAAATCAGCCCTTATCAATCTGAAAAGCCCTATACCGGAAAAAACTGAGGCTGTACAAACAAAAAGCAGCAAGAGTATAAGTTTTAAGGGTATCCTTTTCCTTTCCTGCTTCACAGTCTGTTTTCTTAATTTCAGTTTTCCCTGCATGATTTCTTCTTTGACTTAATCCCTTATGTGCTTATAGGTGCTTTTAAGAGCATCAGAAAGCATTTCTTCTATAAGTTGCAAAAAAGTATATCCGGCGCTTTTTGCTATCTTAGGCACCAAAGACGTCTCAGTCATACCGGGGAGCGTATTAACCTCCAGTACAAACACGGTATCGGACTGAAGGTCATAAATAGTGTCAACACGGGCAACCCCCCTGCAACCCAAAGCCTCGTACGCTTTAAGCGAGACTTCCATTAACTTTTCATATTGCTTTGTTTCCAACTCAGGGGGAAGTATATAACTGGTTTCCCCGCTAATGTATTTAGCCTCATAATCGTAAATCTCACCCTTAGGCCTTACCTCAACCGCACCCAAAGCCTTAGCATTTAACACCGCCACATGTATCTCTTTGCCGCTTATAAATTTCTCAAGCAGTGACACCTCACCGTAACTAAAACACCGGCTTGAGGCATGTCTGAGTTCATCCTTACTTCTGATGAGACATACTCCGACGCTTGAGCCCTCTGAGTTGGGTTTTATAACCCAGGGGGGAGGTACAGGCATCGAGGCAATCGCATCCTTTAGATCATCCTGCCTGAAAACCACATATGGAGGAACCGTAAGTCCTGCTCCCTTGAAAATCCTCTTAGACATTACCTTATCCATAGCTATGGAAGAGGACAGTACCCCTGAGCCCGTATAAGGATACCCCATAACATCCAAAAGACCTTGAATACCACCGTTTTCTCCCCAACCTCCATGAAGAGCTATGAAGACAACATCAGGGCAGAGTCCGCGGAGTTTCTCTGCAACATCACTTAGGGCGTCCACCTCGTGAAAATGGTAACCACCGCCTTTGAGTGCTTCACACACCGCAGCGGCACTCTTTAAAGAAACCGAACGCTCCGATGAAACACCGCCCATAAGGACGACAATTGTCTTTTCTTGTAACTCTTCTCTCATCCTGTCGGCCTCTGTGTTACAAAATTCTCTGCTATTTTCCAGACATCGCCGGCGCCGAAAGTTACAAGCGTATCTCCAGGCTTTGCTTCCATGCCGAGGGTCTCAGAAAGCTCCTGTCCCTTCCCTGCATAGATGACGTCAACCCCGCGTGCCTTAATTTTTTCCGCCAGCAACTCAGATGTCACACCCGTTATGGGCTGCTCACCTGCCGGATAAATGTCTAAAAGATAGACCCTGCCCGCCTCGTCAAAGCAACATGCAAATTCATCCATCAAATCCGCCGTCCTTGTGTAGCGGTGGGGTTGAAACACTACCATAAGCCGTTTCTCTATGTGCTGCTTTATTCCGTTTATAGTCGCTTTAATCTCTGTGGGATGGTGCCCGTAATCATCAAAAACATTTACACCGCCCTTGTGTCCCTTAAACTCCATCCGACGCTTTATCCCGGAAAACGTACTAAGTGCACAGCGGCTCTGCTCATATGTTATATCTAATGAGTTTGAAGCGGCCAGTGCCGCCAGCGTGTTTAAAACATTGTGCCTGCCTGAGAGATTAATCGTAAAGGCTCCATAGCTCCGGCCTCCGGCTATTAGGTCAAATTCTGTTTTTTGAAAGCTGTATTTTATGTTTCTTGCCATAAAGTCAGCACCTTCTTTCAATCCGTAAGTAATATACTTTCTGTTAACATTCGGTAATATGTCTATTATATTAGGGTCGTCAATGCACACCACACCTATGCCGTAAAAAGGCACCTTGTTCAAAAAACTCGCATAGGCGGATTTTAAACTTTCCATGTTCAAATAGAAATCCATGTGCTCTCTGTCTATGTTTGTAATTATGGCAACCGTAGGATTAAGTTTGAGAAAGGAGCCGTCGCTCTCATCAGCCTCAGCAACAAGAAAATCACCCTTTCCAACACAGGCATTGCTGTTTGTGTCGTTTAGTTTTCCACCCAGTACTACAGTGGGGTCAAGTCCGGATTTAATCAAAATACCGGCTAATAACGATGTTGTTGTGGTTTTGCCGTGTGAGCCGGCAACAAGAATACCGTACTTTAATCTTCCCACCTCAGCCAGCATCTCCGCCCGTGGTATCACAGGAATTGAGCGCCTCCTTGCCTCATCCACCTCCGCATTTGCTCCGTTTACCGCAGAGGTTACGACCACTACATGAGCATTGTCAACATTTTCAGCTCTGTGACCTATGTAAACCCTTATTCCCTCACTTATCAGCACATCGGTTGTTGCCGAGGATTTTAGGTCCGAACCTGTGACGGTATAACCAAGGTTTTTCAACACTCTGGCTATTCCGCTCATTCCTATGCCGCCTATGCCCACAAAGTGAATTACTCTGTACCGGTTAAACATTTGTCATACTCCTGATTTGCAAGCTTTGATTTATCTTTTATTAAAAGCAGGGAGATACAGACAACTTTCTTGGCAGCCTCGGGTCTGCCAAAAGCCATGCTCTCACGCTTCAGACGATTTCTCATGTTTTCGTCCATAAAGAGTTTCTTTATATGCTCTGCAAGCACACTGCCGTTGAGGTCATTATCTTTAATCATAACAGCCGCTCCGCTTACGGCAAGGCGTGAGGCGTTAGCCTCCTGGTGAGAGGCCGTTGCATAGGGAAACGGCACAAGAATTGAAGGAATCCCTATAGCGGTTATCTCGGCAAGTGTTGTCGCCCCTGCCCTGCACACTATCATATCACCGGCTGCATAGGCCTCAGGCATATTATAGATAAAAGGAGCCACAGTGCCAATCATCCCCCTGCGCTGATACTCCGCCCTGACCTGCTCGTAGTCCTTCTCTCCGGTCTGATGTAAAAACTGTATCCTATCCTTATAGGGCAAAAGGTACTCCAGTGATTCTATGGCGGCGGTGTTAAGAGTCCTTGCACCAAGTGAGCCTCCAAAGATAAACACGGTAAACATGTTTTCCCTAAGCGAAAACTTATTAACACCATCTTTTCTCTCCACCTTCAGAATCCTTTCCCTTACAGGGTTGCCGGTCAGGACTGTTTTATTTTTGGGGAAGAAGGACAGAGAACTCTCATATGTTATACATACTTTTTGTGCCAGTCTGGAGAGCACCTTGTTGGCAAGGCCTGGAATTGAGTTTTGCTCATGAATAACTACCGGTATAGACAGGAAAAATGCCGCCGCAACAGGAATAAAGGAGGCGTAACCACCGGTTCCTATCATTAAGTCAGGCTTAAGTTTTTTTAAAAATGAATATGCCTCAAAAAAAGCCGCTATAGTTCTGTACAGAGCCCTGATCTTTTTAAACAAGGAGACACCGACAAATCCCTCGGTTTTTAGTAACTTAACATAATACTTCTCAGCAGGCAGCACCCTTGCCTCAATCCCTTTATAGGTACCCATAAAGACAATCTCGGCATCCTCTTCCCTCTTTTTAATCTCCTCAGCTATGGCTATGCCCGGATAAAGATGGCCGCCCGTGCCGCCCCCTGCTATGACTATTTTATGCTTTCCACTTGACATCAGACAATACCCTCCCTCTCGGTCTCATTATCTTTTCCCTCATACCGGAGTAGATGTCAACGTGAGGACTTACCGACCCTTCCTCCTCACTCTCCCCCTTTGCAAGGTTAAGTAAAATCCCAATCTCTATAAGGTTCATTATCATAGAAGTGCCGCCGTAACTTATAAATGGCAGCGGAAGCCCCTTGGTCGGTAAAAGACCGCAGACTACAGACAGATTTAAAAGTGCCTGCACCCCTATTAGCATTGTAATACCACAGGCCAGGTAGTACAGATATGGCTCCTTTTGCCTGAGAGTTATCAGTGCCGCTCTTATAAACAGAATCATAAACAGAATTACAACAACCGTTGCCCCTATAAAGCCTATTTCCTCCCCTACTATGGAAAAGATAAAGTCGGTCTTTGCCTCAGGTAAAAAGAATAATTTCTGAGCGCTTTTGCCTACTCCCAGCCCATTAAGCCCACCGGTACCAAAAGCAACAAAAGACTGAATCAGTTGAAACCCGGTATTTCTCTCATCCGCCCACGGATCTAAAAAAACCATTATACGCTGCAGCCGGTACGGCTTCATAATTAATTTTATAACCACAGGAATAAGTAATATTCCCAAAGACAGTATGAATTTTATTTTGACCCGTGCCACAAACAACATTGAGAACGTTATTATACCAATAATGACGCTGGAGCCGAAATCCGGCTGCAAAAGTAACAGCCCCTGGAGTGTCCCCATTAAGACAATCGGCTTTATAAATGATTTAAAACTCTCCGGGTTGAAACTCTTATCCGAAAGATACCTGGCAAGGAACACAATAAGAACCAGCTTTGCCGGCTCAGAGGGTTGAAATGTAAAATGCACTATCCGTATCCATCTCCTTGCTCCATTTACAGTAAGCCCGATATAGGGCATCTTTACGGCAATAAGAAGGCACGCCGCAAACCCTAACAAAATAAAAGCATATCTTTTAAGCACTCCGAGCCGTAGCTTATAAAAGCCCACCATAAGCACTATTCCCAGCACAATGGAAACAAGGTGCTTCTTTAAATACCTTAAATCTATAAGTGAGGCGGACACAGCAGCACCGCCGCCTTTGGAAGGGGCAACAATAGAGGTTGTGCTATAGACCATGACAGCGCCGACAAACAAGAGCGCCATTGTCGTTATCAACAAGACCCTGTCAAATTGCTTTGTCTTAACGGCTCTTTTCTCTTCCATTAATCTCCGGTTACCCTCTCTCTATTTTCCATATGTTTCTAAAGAACTCTCCGTAATACTTTTTTTAAAGGATTTTTTCCACAATCGGCAAACTCTAAGTAAGCCTCATGACAGCCTCTTTAAACACTCTGCCCCTTTCCTCAAAATCCTTAAACATATCAAAACTTGCACAGGCCGGAGACAGTAAAACCACATCGCCGGCAACCGCCAGCTCTCCGGCAACCTTTGCCGCCTCAAACATATCCCCGGCAAAATGTACTTGTGTCAAATCCCCTAAGGCATCCCGTAACTTCCCCCCTGCCTCACCTATCAGAACCAGCGCCTTAACCCTCTCCTTAACAAGGTGTCTAAGCGGACTAAAATCCCCTGACTTGTCTCTGCCACCGGCTATCAACACTATCGGCTCTGTGAAACTCTCAAGTGATTTAACCACAGACCAAACGTTTGTGCCTTTTGAGTCGTTAAAGTACTTAACTGCTTTTTTCTCTGTCACAAACTCCAGTCTGTGCTCCAGTCCTTTAAATGAGACAAGAGTATTCCAGATATCAGTAACCTTACAGCCGCTGACCAGTGCCATAAGGGCTGCAGCCATTGCGTTTTCTATGTTGTGGCCACCGACAATCGTAAAGTCCGACGTGTTAAAGGTAAATGGATTTTTCCCTGCACCAACTTTTGAGGCATCCACCAGCTCAGGACAGAGAATTTCAAGCTCCGGTATGTTAAAATAAATAACGCCGTCTTTATAAAAAGCCCCTCTTACCCGTTCCTTACGGCTAAAGAAAAGCACATCGGGGCCGTTTTTCCCCACCCTCTTTGCCAATCCTCTTGTCAAAGGGTCATCGGCATTTAATATCAGAAAATTCATTGCATCCTGATTTAAAAAAATCCGGGCTTTGGCCTCCACATACTCATCCATAGTCTCATGTCTGTCAAGATGGTCAGGCGTTATGTTTAGTACAGCCGACACCTTCGGCTTAAACTTATCTATTGACTCCAACTGAAAACTCGAGACCTCGGTAACTATATAATCAGGGCTTACGAATTCCCTGGGTTTCTCAAAGTTTTTAACAATTTTACTTATTTCCTCAGTGACGGCCATCCCGATGTTGCCGCCTATTATCGTATTAAATCCGCTCTGGCGCAATATCTCATATAGCAAAGTCGTGGTAGTTGATTTACCGTTAGTGCCGGTTATTGCCAGATATGCCGCCGCCCCAACCTTTCTCAGCTCCTCCAATACCTGATATGCCAGCTCAAGCTCCCCGATTATTCGTATCCCGTCACTTTTTGCACGCAACAGAGACGGTATATTCAGCGCTACCCCCGGGCTTACAACAACCGTGTCAAAAGATGTGAAAGCATCATCGGCAAAACCGCCTGCCTTTACCACCACAGAGGAATCCAACTGTTGAATAAACCCCTCAAGCTCCTCCACGGCTTTGATGTCAAAGACCGTGGTCACAGCCCCCAGCCTTACACAAAGGTTTGCCGCCCCTACCCCGCTCCTTGCCAGTCCCACCACGGCTACCTTTTTATCTCTGAAGTTTTTATACATTGTCATCTCTGCACCACCTTCCATAATCAGTAAGCAACCGGCTTATTCTTTGGGTCGGTAAAAGCCACATCATAAACTTTGCCACTGTCTTTACAGATTTTGTTTTTTCTGGAATTTTTAACTATTTTACAAGGTTCCACCTTTTTGGCATGTTTTGTATTACCACCGGAGTCACTCTTTAATATCTTGCTCTTGCCATAAGAAGACTTTGCCGTAAGTTTTGCCCTCTTCAGAGCACCCTTAGAGCTGCGGTTATTATGAGCCTTTGCAATTAGTTTCTTCTGAGACTTAGCTGATGCAATCTTGCCTGTACCGTGGTTTGGAGAACCAGATTTTGCAATTTTCACTACTTCCGCTTTCTTCCCTCTGTAAGCACGCTCAGTGTGCTTTGAGACCACTTTGGCTTCATAGTGTCCTTTACTTTTCTTTGAATAATGATTGCGGGATTTAACGGTTATTTTATTTAAATCACCGCCTTTGCCGTTACTGAAGTGTATCTCCGGCTTAGTGTGTGATTCTGAAATATCGTAACCTTTATTAAGAACGGTCTCGGCACTCCTCCATAGATTAGACCTCTGGGTGTCTCCTAACACTGCTGCAACATACGTGTTTTCCCCGCGTTCGGCTGCAAAGGCAAGGCAGTGTCTTGCCGCCTTGGTGTAGCCGGTTTTGCCGCCGAGTAAATCCTCATCTTTCCATAAAAGTTTGTTTGTATTTATCAGTGATGCGGTTGTGCCGTCAATGGAGACAACTGTTTTTGTCTTTTTATTGATTATATCTCTAATCACATGGTATTGAAGAGATTCTCTCATAACAATGGCAAGATCATAGGCCGTTATGTACTGTCCTTCTCCTGGAAGGCCGTGGGAATTTATGTATCTGGTATTACCTGCGCCTATTTTTTTAACTTTTTTATTCATTAAATTAACAAACGCCCCTTCAGAGCCGCTTACCGCTTCTGCTAAAGCTACAGAGGCGCCATTTACAGATTTCATCAGCATTATGTGCAACAAATCCCCAATGTAGTACCTGTCGCCCTCACGCAGCTCCACAGTGCTGCCGCTAAGTTCAGAGGCATTAGCGGAGATGGTTGTCACGTCCCTTATATCTAAATTATCAAGAACCACCATGGCGGTAACGAGTTTTGCCGTACTTGCGGGGGGTTGCTTAAGAAGCGGATTTTTTGCATATAAAACCCGGTCGGTATCGGTATCCATAATAACAGCACTGCGCGCCGTTATATCCTTTGCACAGGCAAATGAGCTCATAGAACATACCAATGTTACTATAAATAAAATTCTAAGAAACCAAAGTATAAATGTTACTCTCTTTCCCATTCCGTCACCTCAATTTAATAGTCGTTAAACTTAACAAGGCAAGCATAAAACCGATAATCCAAAACCTGACAACTGTTTTAGGCTCCAGCCATCCCTTTAGTTCAAAGTGATGGTGTATCGGGGCCATCTTAAAGATTCTCTTGCCTGTTAGCTTAAATGACGCCACCTGTAAAATAACAGACAAGGTTTCTATTACAAAAATTCCGCCTACAACCACAAGGACAATCTCGTGTTTGGTTAATGTGGCTAAAGTGCCCAGTGCTCCTCCCAGGCCAAGAGAGCCCACATCTCCCATGAAAACCTCAGCAGGGTGGGTGTTGTACCACAAAAACCCCAGTGAGGCGCCAAATATAGCGCCGCAAAACACCGTAAGCTCTCCTATCCCATTTATGTAAATTACCTGCAAGTACTGGGCAAGACCTGCATGGCCGGATATGTAAACAAGCACTCCGGTGGCAAAAACCGCTATCGCTACAAGCCCCGAGGCAAGGCCGTCTAAGCCGTCTGTGAGATTTACCGCATTAGAGGACCCCACTATTACAAAGACACTGAAAGGTATATAGAATATCCCAAAATCAAAAAGCCATTTCTTAAAAAACGGGACTATTAAGTCAGTACTGTACGGGTCAGACACATTTAAGTACTGTATAACGGCAACAACAAGCGCAACCACTATCTGAAGGCCAAACTTATACTTTGCCTTAAGCCCCTTAGTGTTACGCTTTGATACCTTCAGGAAATCATCCCAAAAACCAATTGCGCTGAAACATACTGTGGCGATTAACAATATCCAGACATAGCGGTTTGTCAGATTACCCCATAGCAGGATTGACACCACTGTGGATATTACTATTAAAACACCTCCCATCGTGGGTGTGCCGGCTTTACTGAGATGGCTCTGAGGGCCGTCGTTGCGTATCTGCTGAGTAAGACTGATTCGCTTTAAGAATCTTATCGTCTCCGGGGCAAGTAAAAAGGTTATAGCCATTGCCGTAATAATTGCCACCGCGGTTCTGAATGTTATGTAACGAAACACATTCAATGGTGATATGTAATCACGAAGGGTGTATAACAGGTAATAGAGCATTAGCCGAGTACTCCCTCCATTTTAAGTTTTCTTGAACCCTTTACCAGCACCGTATCTCCATAAGCGGCAACCCTGTTCAGTATTGCCGCCGCCTCAACAGCAGTCTCCGCCTTGTAAACACCACCGGAGTTTACACACTTGATGTACTCCTCAGCGGCAAACCCCATAAGCGGGCCTACAGCTATGAACACATCCACACCCTCAGCACACAGAAGCCTTCCCAGCTCCATGTGGTACTTCTCACTGTCTTTACCAAGTTCAAGCATATCCCCCAGCACCGCTACCGTACGTCTGTCCTTCAACCTGCAGAGCTCCTTTACCGCCGATACAGTTGATGCAGGATTTGAGTTATAAATATCCTTGATTAAAGTCATCCCTTTTCTTTTTTCGATTTCAAGCCGCATGGACACTCCGGAAAAACCACTAACCGCCGATACCATATCATTTTTATTTATCCCGTGTACAAAACCGGCGCTGATAGCGGCAAGGGCATTATGAATGTTAAATATCCCCGGGATTTTTGTCGTTAGTTTCTTAGAGTCCCCATCGGGAAAAGTCACCTGTGCAGAAAAACCAAAACCATCCCTGACGGGCTCCACATTCTGAGCCCTCACCAGAGAGTCTTTACCAAAACCATACGTTACAATTACTCTATTGAGCGACTCGTTTTTTCTGTTGACCTCTTCCATCAGATACTTGTCATCTCCGTTTACTATTACTACAGAGGCAAAATCCATAAGCTCCAGCTTGGTCTTTCTAAGTGTTTCCATATCCCCAAAACCCTCAAGGTGACCCGGTCCCAGATTTGTCACAATCCCTGTATCCGGCACAGCAATATTACACAGTAGCTCTATATCACCGGGCACACTTGCTCCCATCTCCAACACAACAGCGTTTTCTTTGTTAAGTTTTGTAAGAGACAGTGGGAGCCCTATGTGGTTATTAAAATTCCCGGTACTCTTAAACACTTTGTAACCAAAAGAGAGCACATTAGAGACAATCTCCTTCGTCGTCGTCTTACCGTTAGTGCCTGTTATGGCAATAACCGGAATGCTTTTCTTATTCCTTATATAAGCACCTATTGACTGCAAAGCTCTAAGAGTATCCTCTACATAGACAATGACAGTGCCCTGAGATGGTTTAACCGTTTCTCTCCGGCTGCTTAGACAACAACCGGAAATACTGAGAGCCGCCTCAAGGAAATCATGGCCGTCAACGTTATCGCCCTTTAACGGCACAAAGAGTTCATCAGATTTCAGTGTTCTGGTATCGATGGAAGCTCCGCTGAAATTAGTATTTTTTAGAGGTTCACAGGCTGACACTCCGCCCCCTGTTGCCTTCACTATGTCATCTAAGCTAAACACCTTGTCTTTATTAATCCCTTTCCTTTAATAGTTTTTTCAGAATTTTTATAGCAGTCTCTTTATCACTAAAGGGGTGTTTAACACCCCTGATTTCCTGATAAGTTTCGTGTCCCTTGCCGGCGATAACAACCACATCTTTGGCCTCCGCCATATAGAGAGCCTCTCTTATAGCCTTTGCCCTGTCAGGCTCCACACGGTAACTGTTTGTACATCCGCTCTCTATTTGCCTTATTATCTCAAGGGGATCCTCATTTCGTGGATTGTCAGATGTGATAACGGTAAAATCACTCAGAGTTGTGGCTATGCCGCCCATAACGGGCCTTTTACCCTTGTCGCGATTTCCGCCGCAGCCAAAAACTGTTATTACCTTCCCTGAAGCTATTTTTTTTACATTTTCAAGTAAGTTCTTTAAAGCATCATCCGTATGTGCATAGTCAACAATGACAGTGAAGTCCTGTCCCTCATCAATGGGTTCAAACCTGCCGGTGACAAGTTTAAGATTGTATATGCCTGCAAGGATGTCATTGTGAGGAATTCCCAGACAAACGGCGGCGGAAAATGCAGCAAGGATATTGTAAACATTGACGTACCCCCTGAGATTTGAAGCCACCTTGTAACGCTTATCACCATAAGATACAGTAAACTCAAGTCCGGATATGGAGCGGTTTATATCAAGGGCACTGACATCCGCCTGTGAGGTTAGACCATAGGTGATAAGGCCTCTATTTTGCTCAGCGATTAACCTGCCGCCATAGGGATCGTCCATGTTTACAATGGCCATACCGGAAGGTTTAAGCAACTCTGTAAAGAGTCTTCTCTTTGCTGTATAGTAGTCCTCCATACTGCTGTGGTAATCGAGATGGTCTCTGGTAAGGTTTGTAAAAATAACGGTATCAAACTCAACCCCGTCAACTCTTTTTTGTGAAAGAGCATGTGAGGAGACCTCCGTAACCACGTGTGTACACCCTGCCTTGTACATTTCACTCAGGTACATTTGGAATTCAGGGGACTCAGGGGTTGTATGCTCCGCCGCAAATGACTTGTCTTTAATCATGTACGCAACAGTACCTATAAGGCCTACATCTTTAGCATTAGCCTCAAGAATGGATTTCATGATGTAAACCACTGAGGTTTTTCCATTTGTGCCGGTAACTCCTGTAAGATTCATGTTCATCGCCGGATTGCCGTAGTAATCGGCGGAAATATAGGCTAAAGCGAGTCTTGCATCAAAAACCCTGACAAATAAAACATCCTGTCCGTCGTAGGGCTCAAGGTCTATTTCGTCTTCATAAATAACTGATCTGGCACCGTTTTTCACAGCCTCCGCTATAAAATTATGGCCGTCAAAGTTTTCACCCCTTATGGCAAAAAACATATTACCTGATTTTACTTTTCTTGAATCATAGGTAACACCCTCTGCTATACGCGTGATATTGCCGTTTATTTCACATACCTTAATCCTGTCAAGTACCTGCCCAATGTTCATAAAGAAAGTCCCGTTTTCTCCATTTAATCTAAAGTCCCGTCTCGTGTGTTTTTATTGTCCACAACCAGAACGTTGTTTCTGATCATGTCCTCGCGTGGTACATTTAAGTACGTAAGAGCCTTCTCTGCAATATTTTTAAACACCGGGGCCGCCACAAGGCCTCCGTAGATTTCACCCCTTGGCTTCCACACAACTACAACCATGGCAAAAGCCGGTTTTTCAGCCGGCACAAAGCCTACAAAGGAGCTTATGAAATCTGTGGATGAGTAGCGTCCGATGCTTCTGTCAAATATCTGAGCCGTGCCTGTTTTACCGGCGACTTTATTGCCGACCACCTCTGCATATTTGGCAGTGCCACCGACCTCGGTAACCATCATAAGCGCTCGTGTTACCGTATCCACCACGTGTTGTGAGAAAAGCTGGGGTCCCGGCTCCGGTTTATTAATCTCTGAAAAACCGCCGTCATCTCTTATGACGCCTTTTACCACGTGCGGGTGTACCTTATACCCCCCGTTAGCGATAATGGAATATGCAGTTACTATCTGAAGCGGAGTTACAGCGACTTCCTGCCCTATCGGCATGGCGCCTATTGAAACCCCTGACCACTTTTCAGGATTCTTAACCATGCCTGATACCTCACCCGGTAAATCTATACCGGTCTTGTCACCAAAACCGAACATTTTGATATACTTGTAAAGCCTCTGCTTACCAAGCCTCTGAGCAAGCTTTATAGTACCCACATTGGAAGACTTCTGGATAACCTCCATGAGAGTTAAAACACCGTGCGGATGGGCGTCTTTTATCCTCTTACCACCCACCTCGATACCCCCTCCGCTGCAATCTATTTTATCATCCTCATGAGCAAGCCTTTCCTCAAGCACTCCTGAGGCCGTCACAATTTTAAATGTTGACCCGGGCTCATACAAATCGGTTACGGCACGGTTCCTTCTGCCTGCCGGACCTCCTTTGGCGGGATTGTTTGGATCATAGGTCGGCCTGTTGGACATTGCAAGAATCTCTCCGGTAAAGGGGTTCATCATAATTGCCGTAGCAGCAGCAGCCCTCCACTTTTTAATAGCCTCATCCAGTTCCTTTTCCACTATATACTGAAGCCCCTCATCCATCGACAGCACTATGCTGTTGCCTATGTTCTCGCTGTCATTTTCATTGTAAAACCTGTTGCCTCGTGCATCTTTCTGTACTGAGTACTTACCACCCTCGCCGGTAAGTTCCCTGTCATACCCAGCCTCCACACCCTCAAGGCCCTTGTTATCAAGATTCACAAAACCTACTATATGAGAGGCAAATGTGCCAAGGGTATAATACCTCTTTGCCTCCGGAGTTATCCCAATGCCGCTGATTCTCAGACTCTCCACTTTTGCCGTTTCCTCAAGAGAAATTTTTCTTTTAATCCACAAAAAGTTTTTGCCACCCTTGAGCTGCTCCGACAGTTCATTGTAATTAACATCAATCATCTTAGCCAACTGATGTAGTCTCTCCGGGTTGCCCCCGAAATTGGCCTTATCCAGATACACAGAGCCCTGTTCCAGGTTTGCAACAAGCCGTCTTCCTTTTCTGTCAAATATCATACCCCTTCTTACCTGTATCTCAACCTCGGCAATCCGCTGGTTTGCCGATTTTTTGACAAACTTATCGTGATTTAACACCATAAGGTCAAATAGCCGCCCCACGACGGCTAAAAAACCAAATACAATTATCGCAAATACGAAATATACTCTCTTACCCATAGAGAGTGCCTCTTAAAGGACTAAATCCTTTCTTTTACGTAAAAAACCTTGTTTCTGTCCGGAAAATTAAAACCCATCTTTTTTATGGCAACATTGTCTATAGAAGCGATGGAAAGAAGATTATCCCTGGCAGCCATAAGGTTTCTCTGTTCTTTTACCAGTTGTGCCTTCCTCTGCTGAAGCACTCCCAGTTTGTACTCAAGTGATTTGATACTTGAGCGCAGCCACACCATGTAAAAAACACTGATGACTATCAACCCGACCGCTACTCCGGACAGCAGATGTCTGAAAACCGTACTCCTTGTCGCCGATATCATAGTTTGATACCTCCCCTGAGTTTAGCGCTCCTTGCTGCAGGATTTTCCTTCACTTCCTGCACTTGTGCCGTTACCGGTTTTTTTGTCAAAACAGCCATGCTTCCCTGTAATTTACTCTCAGCTAAGAACCCTTTAACTATACGGTCCTCCAGTGAATGGTAAGAAATCACACAGAGCCGCCCGCCGGGGTTCAATACATCCCTGGCTCCACACAGCCCCTTGCTCAGAGAGTCCAGCTCATTGTTTACATAAATGCGCAAAGCCTGAAATGTCCTTGTAGCAGGATGCACTTTTCCCCTTCCGCCATAGATGTCCAAAACTATTTGTGAAAGCTGCCGGCAGCTCTGAATCTTTGTGATGCGCCTTGTTTTAACTATCGCATCAGCTATTTTCATGTAATTAGGCTCCTCACCCAAGTCCCTGAAAATCTTCTCAAGCTCCGCCCTGTTTAAGGTGTTTACAACCTCTTTTGCACTCCTGCCGGAAGTCCTGTCCATTCTCATATCAAGTGGATAATCCGAGTCGAAACTAAACCCACGCTCGTAGTCCTTCACCTGAAACATTGACATTCCTAAATCAAAGAGTATTCCGTCAACACCCTTTAAACCAAAACTTTCTACTATGTTTGCAATACGGGAAAAATTTTCCTTAACAAAGTCCACGGGTTTCCCCATGAGCCTCTCTGCGGCCAGCTTTTGAGCCTCTTCATCCCTGTCCACGGCTATCAACCTGCCCCCTGCCAATGCCTTTACTATCTCCAAGGCGTGTCCGGCGGTTCCCACAGTGCCGTCAACGTACACCCCATTTTTTTGTACGTTTAGCATTCCCATGACCTCTGCCGGCATAACCGGCCTGTGAATAACCATTCTTTTTTCATCCTTACACACCAAGGTCCGAAAGCTCGGCCTCTATCTGTTTAATCTCATCGCCGCCTCTTTTTATCTGCTGCGACCATCTGTCTTTATCCCAAACCTCTATAATATTTTCCAGCCCGGCCACCACTATCTCGGCATTGAGCTCCATATTAACGTCTTCTCTCAGCGCATGCGGTATCAACACCCTTCCCTGCCTGTCAACCTCACACTCTATCGCAGACCCTATAACTTTTCTTTTAAAAAACTTCACAGCCTCGTTCGTTTTCGGAAGGCTCTTTACCTTCTCCATCAATACCTTCCACTCCTCCTCTGGAAATATCTGCAGGCACTCGTCATTTAACGTGGCTGTCATATATATTTTATTACCGTAATTACCCTTTAAAACATCACGAAACGAGGCAGGAACTATCATCCTGCCTTTTTCATCCAGTCTCTGGTAATGTCTTCCAAAAAAACCTATCATTTACCATTTCCTTCCATCGTCTTCCACTTTATACCACCTTATCGGCAATTGTCAAGAGAAAAATTAACATAAATAAAAAAAAATTATTATGCCTGTGTTGTTAATTTCACAATAAAAAACCGGTTTCCAGCCACAGGCGGAAATACCGGAAAACGAAAAAATTCACTTCTTTGTATCAGCCGGGTGCAACAGCCCCAGGAAACGCCCCTTGTAATGGGGGCGGCTTCCTGAAGCCACCCCTATTTAATCAACTGAAGTACATTCTGTGGAATTGAGTTAGCCTGTGCCAACACAGAGATACCGGACTGCTGCAAGATCAGGTACTTAGTAAGATTAGCCGTTTCATTAGCAAAGTCAGCATCATAAATTCTTGATCTCGAGGCCATTGTTGTCTCTATGACGGTATCTATATTTCTTATAGTAGCTTCAAACTGGTTTGATTTAGCGCCCATTTTGGCCTTCTCAGCAATAACAACATTCAGTGCGCCGTCAACAATGGCAATCGTGTTGGAAGACGTTGATCTGTAACCGCTAAAAGACAATGGGTCGGCAACCCTCAGTGCAGCAGTTCCCGTATATGTTATGGGAGATGATGACGTATCACTCCAGTTATGCGGAGGTGCTACTGTGTTACCGGTAAAATCCCCGCCTGCCCTGCCGGGAGTATAAACTAAACTGGTAGCAGAGTGTATATCTTTAAGATACATCAGAGGGCCGTCTTTTGCTCCTGTAACCGGATTAAATGTGTGGCCGCTGAGTGAATCAGTGTTTAATGAATTTAACACAACACTTATAGTCGGGTCAGAGGCTGAGTAACTGACATGTATTCTTGACCTGAATGTACCCGAGATAAGTTTGGTGTCGTTGAATTTAGTCTGCTCGGCAATACGTCCGATTTCCTCCGTCAGAGCATCAACCTCGTTTTGCATATAGGAGATATCTGTGACGCCGTACTGCCCGCTCATGGCCTGCACGGCAAGTTCTCTGATTCTTTGCAGGTTTTGAGTTATCTCGTCCATCGCACCCTCAGCCGTTTGAGCCATGGAGAGACCGTCGGAGGCATTTCTGACAGCAACGGTAAGGCCGCGAATCTGAGTGGTCTGCCGTGTTACAATTGCAAGGCCGGCTGCATCGTCTTTTGACGAGTTTATCCGCAAACCGGATGACAATCTCTGCATTGTCTCAGAAAGGGGCAGCAAAGTTTTTCTCAGGTTTCGCTGTCCATTTATGGACATCATGTTTGTATTGATCGTTAGGCCTGCCATGTGTCACCTCCGCTTATTTGTCTCACACTTATTTCTGATTGTTTTCTCTTAATGTCCTTATTGACCATTTTCATTTAACCCCCTTTTAAACCCCTTATATTCTCCTTAGTTTTTCCTTAATGCCTTATTTTTATGACAACTATTTTAATCATGACAACCTATATGCAATATGCGTGCCATGGAAGATATATGATTGATTTATAAGGATATTTTTTATTTGGATAGTTTCCACTTACACTTTTGGCTATTTAAGAAAAGGTACAAATTACCCGCAGGTAGGAAAATTTTTCACTTTTACCGTTGTTTGCAGGATAGTTCCTTTAAATTCAGCCTAATGCAAAAAAAAATGCTCTTGACACAGGAAAAACACAATAGCTATTATGTTGGGGGCTGAGATTTAGTTAGATTCAGTTTTTAAGCATGTAGCACCGATACGATATAAAATAAGGAGGATTTATGAGAGAAGTGGTAATAGTGGGTGGAGTGAGAACACCTGTCGGAGCATTTGGCGGCACATTGAAGGATGTTTCAGCAATTGACCTTGGTGCACTTGTAATCAAAGAGGCATTTAAGAGAGCAGGCTTAAGACCGGTGGTAAGTGAAGAGATGAAGAACAATGCCCCTGATAAGTTAAAAGACCAGGGCACTATAGAGCTTGAGAAGAAAGCCCAGGACTGGGATTCTTCACTTAAGGCGGTGGCTGTTGACGATGTGATAATCGGAAACGTTGTACAAGCCGGGCAGGGGCAAAATCCCGGCAGGCAGGCAATGATTAAAGGCGGCATACCGAAAGAGACTCCCGCTATGACTATCAACAAGGTTTGCTCCTCCGGGCTCAAAGCCATCGCACTGGGAGCAACATCAATAATGGCCGGAGAGTCGGACGTTATCGTGGCAGGCGGTATGGAGAGCATGAGTAACATCCCCTTTGCCTCACTTCAGGCACGGTGGGGTTATCGTATGGCTCTGACCGGTGTGGGAGAACTCCATGATCTTATGGTCTTTGACGGCCTCTATGAAATATTCTACGGCTACCACATGGGCATAACCGCAGAGAACATTGTTGACCTATACGGTATAAGCCGTGAGGAACAGGATGAACTGAGCCTCCTTAGCCACACCAGAGCGATGAAAGCCATCAAAGACGGCACATTTGCCAAAGAAATAGTTCCAGTTGTGATAAAAGGCAGAAAAGGTGATACAATTATTGACACCGATGAGCGCCCTATGGAAACCAGTATGGAAAAACTTGGCAAAATGAAACCTGCCTTTAAAAAAGACGGCTCCGTAACCGCCGGTAACGCCTCAGGAATAAACGATGGGGCTGCCGCCGTTATTATGATGTCGGCTGAGAAGGCTAAAGAACTTGGCCTTAAGCCTTATGTAAAAGTGAAGGGATTTGCCGCAGGCGGCCTTGATCCTGCTTACATGGGACTGGGCCCGGTTCCCGCTATCAGAAAACTCCTTAAAGCTAATAACCTAACTGTAAAAGACATAGATATGTGGGAACTCAACGAGGCCTTTGCCGCCCAGGCTATCGGCTGCCTCAGAGAGCTGGGTATCGCTAACGATAAACCAAACGAACACGGCAGCGGTATCTCCATAGGACATCCAATCGGCTGCACCGGCGCCAGACAAATGGTCACCGGTATGAACCTCATGCAGCGCAACGGTTACAAACACGGTATCATCAGCATGTGCATAGGCGGCGGTATGGGCTTTGCCATGCTTGTCGAAAATGCCGGTTAACAAATAAAAAGATTTTGAGGGAAAGGGCAAAGCCCTTTCCCTTATACCAAGTAGCCTTCAATCGTCTAACTTTGTTGGCATCATCACAAGCTCCTCAGCGTACTCTCCCCTAAAGCGCTATGCCCTCCCCGTTGCCTAATTTTCACATATAGCAAAAAGCAAAAGTATGTTCTTATTGAATTTATTAAAGAAGAGATTGCCACACCCCCTGCGGGGGTTCGCAA